>CAYPMU010000045.1:0-7419 GCA_964411975.1 uncultured Gammaproteobacteria bacterium
AGCCGACCGATGATTTCCTTGGAAAATCCGCCGGCTACCTTTCCGGCCGCGAGGTCCGGGCGATCAAGATACTGGCCGCGCTCATAGCGGTCGGTCTGCTGGCCGTCGGCGCCAAACTTTACGACGACCATGTCCAGTTGATACCGGCGGCCGGCGGAGATTATACGGAGGCGGTGACCGGCGGTCCGCGCTTCATCAACCCCATCCTGGCGGCCGCCAACGACGTCGACACCGACCTGTCGCGCCTGGTATTCTCCGGACTGATGAAGACCAACGCCCAGGGCGAGCTGGTCCCGGACCTGGCCGAATCGTATGAAATGTCGCCGGACGGCAAGACCTACACTTTCCGCCTGCGCCAGGGGCTGCTTTGGCACGACGGCACGGAGATGACCGCTGGCGACGCGGTCGCGACCGTCAATTACATCAAGGACCCGGCCTGGCAAAGCCCCCACTACGCCCAATTCAAGAACGTCGAAGTCGAAGCGACGGATGAACGGACGGTCAAATTCAGCCTGAACGAGCCGTTCGCCCCGTTCCTGGCCATGCTGACCATCGGCATCCTGCCGGAACACCTGTGGCAGGACATCCAGCCGGCCAACGCCGCGCGGGCCGACCTGAACCTGAAACCGGTCGGTACCGGGCCGTTCAAATTCAAATCACTGGTCAAGGACAAAAAAGGCGCGGTCAGGTCATATACCCTGGCGGTCTTCAACCGCTACTACGGCGCCCGGCCGCATTTGGCGACCATGACCTTCAAATTCAATCCCGATATGGGCTCGGCTTTGGACATGCTGCTGAAGAAAAAGGCCGACGGCATCAGTTTCGTGCCCGCGGACGCCCGCGGCGAGGTGGCCAAGTCCCGCGCGCTGCGGACCTACCTGCTGCGCCTGCCGCAATACACGGCCGTCTTCTTCAACCAAGGCAGGAACGTGCCGCTGCGATCCAAGGCCGTGCGCCAGGCGCTGGCTTTGGCCGTCGACCGCGACGAGATACTGCGCCAGGCCGTGCCCGACGGCACGCCGGTCAACGGTCCGATCCTGCACGGTTTCGTCGGCTTCTATCCGGAAGTCAAGAAATACGACCACGACATCACGGCCGCGGCCGACCTGCTGGAAAAAGACGGCTGGAAGATCGACGCCGACGGCGTCCGCCACAAGGACGTCCCGGACGAAACGGGCAAGACCACGGTCAAAGCGGAGCTGCGCCTGACCCTGACCACGGTGGATGCCAGGGAGAACATCGCCGTGGCCCAGCTGATCAAGCAGCAGTGGCAGAGCATCGGCGTGATGACCGAACTGGAGATCGTGCCGGCCTCTAAACTGCAAAAGGACAAGATCAGGCCGCGCGATTACGAAGCCCTGCTCTACGGCGAGATCATCGGACCGGATCCCGACCCGTACCCGTTCTGGCATTCCTCGCAGAACTCGGGCCAGGGCCTGAACCTGTCCTCTTTCAGCAACCGCCGCGTCGACGAACTTTTGGAAAAGGCCCGCCTGACCACCAACAACGACGAACGCGCCGGCCTCTATCGCGAGTTCCAGACCATCCTGGCCGAGGAGCTGCCGGCCGTCTTCCTTTACAGCCCGACCTACACCTACGCCGTCAGCCGCCGGATCAACGGCATCGAGGAGGCCACGGTCTTCGTCCCGGCCGACAGGTTCGCCGCCGTCTCCGACTGGTACATCAATACCCAGCGCGTCTGGCGCTGACGGCCTCGGCGGGAAGCGCCGCCGGGGAGGGGGTCTGGATTATTTTCGGGGAATGGTGTATCATAATCAACCAGTGATAGTGTAAGCTTAAAATATAACGGGCCGCGGTGGCGGAACTGGCAGACGCACTAGCTTCAGGAGCTAGCGGGGGCAACTCCGTTCGGGTTCAAATCCCGACCGCGGCACCATCCCACGTCGCTCGAGCAAGGCTGGAGCGATGTGGGTTGGTCGCTTCACGACGATAAAATGAGCCGCGTAGTCCCGCAGTATTGCGGGGCGACCGCGACACCGATCCATTCAGCTCGAGAACTTCTCGAACTTAGCGGATTGGTAAGTGTAGTCAGATGGAAGGCGTGGAGGCGCCGTCCGTAAAACTATCTCTCCATCCCCTCCGGTCGCGACCAGGGGGATCCGTCCCTGAGTCCTGACGGATAGGGGTTCGATCATTCGGCGGCTTGCGGCTCAACGCCTTTTTGCCGGCCGAAAAGTCTCTTGATCATAATTTTCCCGTTCAAGGGAAGTATTCAATTATATGGGAGCGTCTCGCTCCCGGCCCGGCGACCCAGCCGGCCAACGATCTGATATGTCTGAAGAAAGCTCACACAACCGGACGCAACAGCGTCCCGCCGGATACCGCGGCCACTCGGCCGGCGGCGACCGGCATCATGGCCGACGGCCCTACCAGCGCGCCGACCGCGCCCCGGTCCGGCCGGCGGCGCCCGGCCAGACCGTGCGGCCGTCCTTCGTCGCCAAAACGGCGGCTCCCAACGGCGCCAAGATCCTGGCGCCAAAGCTCCAGGTCTACGCCCTCGGCGGTCTCGAAGAGATCGGCCGCAACTGCACCGTCTTCGAGTGCGGCGCCGACATCATCATCGTCGACGTCGGCATGATGTTCCCCGAAGAGGGCATGCCCGGCATCGATTACATCATCCCCAATATCAGCTGCCTCCAGGGCAAGGAGAAGAACATCCGGGGCATCATCCTGACCCATGGCCACATGGACCACATCGGCGGCATACCGCTGATCATCAATCGCCTGGGCAACCCGCTCATCCTGACCGCCCCCCTGACCGCCGGCATCGTCCGCAAGCGGCAGGAGGAGTTCGGCGGCTCCAAGAACATGCGCATCCAGCTGGTCACCGACAATACCAAGGTGGCCCTGGGCCGGCATTTCGTCTTCGAACCGTTCCACGTCAACCACAACATCTCCGACGCCTTCGGCGCGGCCATCCATACCCCCTACGGCACGATCATCTACACCGGCGACTTCAAGTTCGACTTCTCCCCGGTCAACGACGAACCGGCCGACCTCACCCATATCGCCATGTTCGGCGCCAAGGGCGTCCTGGCCATGATGTCGGACTCGACCAACGCCGATACCCCGGGGCACCAGATCTCCGAACGCCAGGTCGGCCTGGAGCTGGAGCGCATCTTCCAGAACATCAAAGGCCGCCTGATCATCGGCACTTTCTCCTCGCTCCTGACCCGCGCCCAGCAGATCATCACCCTGGCCGAAAAATACGGCCGCAAAGTGCTGATCAAGGGCCGCAGCATGATCAACAACATCGAGCTGGCCCATTCCATGGGATATCTCCATATCAAGCCGGGCACCATCATCGAGGATTCCGAGTTCAACCGCCTGCCGGACGAAAAACTGGTGGTCATCTGCACCGGCGCCCAGGGCGAGAAGAACGCCGCGCTGATGCGCATCGCCAACAACGAAGACCGGCTGATCGCCATCAAGCCGGGCGACGCGCTGCTCTTTTCGTCGTCGGTCATCCCGGGCAACGAGCGCACCGTGCAAAAACTCAAGGATACGCTGGTCAAACAAGGCGCGATCGTCTACCACTACCAGAACCTCGACGTGCACGCCGGCGGCCATGCCAAACAGGAGGACCTGAAACTGATGCTCCGCCTGATAAAACCGAGGTATCTCATCCCCATCCACGGCAACCGCTTCATGCTCGAAGCCCACGCCAAACTGGGCGAGGAATGCGGCATACCCCGCGCCAACATCTTCGTGGCCGAAAACGGCCAGATCATGGAATACGACCAGAAGGGCGTCCGCCTGACGGAGGAACGCGTGCCGACCGACCACGTCATGGTCGACGGCCTGGGCGTCGGCGACGTCTCCCAGGTGGTCCTGCGCGACCGGGTGATGCTGGCCGAGGACGGCATCTTCGTGATCATCGCCACGGTCGACCAGAAGACCGGCGCCCCGGTCGGCTCGCCGGACATCATCTCCCGCGGCTTCGTCTACATGCGCGAGAACAAGGAGCTGATCGAGAAGGCCCGCGCCCGCATCAAGAAGATCCTCAAGGACACCGACGCCAAGTCGCCGGCCTTCGAGGACCACCTCAAGAACAAGATCCGCAACGACATCGGCCAGTTCCTGTTCACGGCGACAAAGCGCCGACCGATGGTCCTGCCCGTGATCATCGAAGTTTAGCCTGGGATCCGCCTACGCCAGAGAGCGTCGGCGAGGGTCGAGTCACGTCCCCGGAGCCCCGCACGACCGCGGGGCGGAGCGGGATGGTGCTTCCTGTTATAATCGAGGTCTAAACGGCCGCAAAAAGGCCCGCCGCCAAGGCGGGTCTTTTGAATTTTACGGCATGCGGCGCTACCGCGAAAACTTCCACTTTTCGCCTCAATAATCTATACTTGGGGACGTATGCTCAAAGCCCCTGAAAAGAAAAAGACCCCGCGCGTCGTCGTCGCCGGCATCCAGCCTTCCGGCAAGGCGCATGTCGGCAATTATGCCGGATTTTTCCGCAACTGCCTCAAGCTCCAGAACGAGCCCGGGCTGCAGCGCTACTTCTTCATCGCCGACTACCACTCGCTGACCGAGAACTACGACCCCAAGATCAAACGGCAACAGGTGTTCGACCTGGCCGCCGATCTGCTGGCCCTCGGCATCGATCCCCGCAAGAGCGTCCTCTTCGTCCAGTCGGACGTCCCGGAACACACCGAGCTGTGCTGGATCCTGAACACGGTGACGCCGATCTCCTTCCTCGAACGGATGACCCAGTTCAAGGACAAGGCCGGACGCCAGCAGGAGAACGTCAATGCCGGCCTCTTCGACTATCCGGTGCTGCAGGCCGCCGACATCCTCATCTACAAAGGCGAGCGCGTCCCGGTCGGCCGCGACCAGATCCAGCACGTCGAACTGACCCGCGACATCGCCCGCTTCTTCAACAACCGCTTCGGCGAATTCTTCCCGGAGGCCGAACCGCTGCTCACCGACACGCCGAAGATCAAGAGCCTGACCGATCCGCTGAAGAAGATGTCCAAGAGCCTGGGTGAACGGTCCTTCATCGCCCTGACTGACGAACCGGACGAGATCTACGCCAAGGTCAGAAGCGCCGTCACCGAATCGAGCGGCATCCTCTCGCTCACTGAGGAGGAACTCGAGCATCGGCTGGCGCTGCACGAGGCCGCCCACGCGGACGAAGAGGCGCTCCGCGGCCAGGCCGGCGTCTGGAACCTGCTGACCCTGCTCAAGCTCTGCGGCAAAAAAGAAGAGGCCGACCGCATCCTGGCCGCCCAGCCGATCAAGTACTCGGAACTCAAAAAACTGGTCGCCGCCAGGGTCGCCGAGCATTTCACCGCCTTCCGCGAGAAACGGAAGAAGCTGGCGGCCTCGCCGAAAAAGGTCTGGGATATCCTGGAGGCCGGGGCGGCGAAAGCGCGGACGGTGGCGAGAAAAACCATGGCCGAGGTCAGGCAGAAGGTCGGTCTGCGCTGACCGGCTGGCCGTCGCGCTTAAAGCCGTCATCGCCGATTGACAAAATCGAGCCGAGCCGACAAGATTGGTTCGGCTCTTTGATAAGCCGCAAAGGAGCGCTAATGAGCAAGAAAATGTCGCCGTCTGCCAAACGACGGGCCGCCAACACGTCCAAAAAGCGCGGCTCCGCGACGTCCTGGAAGCAAAAACTGCTCCGTTCGTGTTTTCCCCGCCGGCCGGCCAAGCGGCCGTTCGGCCAGCTGAACCCCTACGAGACCCTGCTGCGCCAGTACGCCGAATACGAACGGGAGATGAACGCCGAGATCGTCGCCGCCGGCTCCGGACTGAAGGCGGAAACGGACACGACAGCCGTCGCCGCCAGGTATGCCAACCTCTTCGCCCCGCGCAACGTCAAGGCGGCCCGCAACTGGGCGGATAAACTACCCGGACGGTCCCTGGCCGACCGCCACGACCGCGCGGCCTGGGCCATGATCGAAGGGCTGATGGTGCGCAAGCTGGCCAAGGTCTGCGACCTTGCCGACAACGCCGCCAGCCATGGACGCGTGGTCCTCGAAAACGGACGGTCGATCCCCTACTTCGAGACGCTGACCGAGCTGAGCCGTGAAGCCGATCCCGCCGCCAGACAGAAGCTCTGGGCGGCCCGGACCGAATTCGTCGACGACAGCCTCAACCCGGCCCTGATCGAGCGCAACAAGGCCCTGATCAAGGTCCTGAGGAGGCTGGGTTTCGACGGGCAGCGCCAGTTCAGCGAGCGGAAGAAGCGCCTGAACCTGGACGAACTCGCCGAGAAGCTTTATCCGCTGGCCGCGGCCACGGAGACCGGCTACCTCGAAGCCATGCGCGGTTTCGCCCGCCGGCAGCTGCGGGTGCCCTTCCCGGGCATGACCCGGGCGCACGAAGCCTACTTCCTGAGCCTGCGCGAGTTCGATCGCCTGTTCCCGGCCGGCAAACTGCTGGCGACCGCCGAAGCGACCTTCCGCGGGCTGGGACTGGACCTGGCGGGCACGCCGAACCTGCATGTCGATGCTGCCGACCGGCCGCTCAAGGATCCGCGGGCGTTCTGCGTCTCGACCAACGCGCCGGACGAAGTGCGCCTGGTGCTTAAGCCGCGCGGCGGAGTCGAGGATTACGCGACGCTGCTGCACGAGGCCGGGCACGCCTGGCACTACGCCCTGACCGACCCCCGGCTCCCCTACGAGCAGCGGGCCATGTGCCGATCCTACGCCCTGACCGAGACCTACGCCTTCCTGCTGGAGCTGCTGCTGCAGAACCAGGAGTGGCTGGTCCAGGTGGCCGGGCTCGACCGGACGGCGGCCAAGGAACTGGCGCGGCGGCAGAAGCTGGCCGACCTGTACCTGCTGCGCCGCTACATCGGCAAGCTGCTCTACGAGCTGGAATTCCAGCGCCACCCGGCCGACAACTGGCGGAACCGCTTCTGCTACGAGACGATCATGATGACCTTCACGGGAGTGCGCTACGACGGCGCCTACTACCTGGAGGACATGGATGAGGATCTCTACGTCGCCGATTACCTGCGGGCCTGGATCGCCGAAGCCCAGCTGCGGGAACACCTGACCGCGGCCTACGGACCGGCCTGGTTCAGCCAGCCGGCCGCCGGAACTTTCCTGAGGTCGCTCTGGGCCAAAGGCGACGGCTGGGAATGCGAAGACCTGGTCCGGTCGCTCGGCCTGCAGCCCTGGGACACCTCGGCGCTGCTGCGGCGCTACGACGGCGAGCTCTGAACGGCTTAATTTCAAAGAATACGCACCGCCCCCTCCAGCGACAGCTGAAGGGGGTATTTTTTACGAAAGAACTTACTTCAACTAAAGTCGTGTTGCACACATTAAATGTTCTTTGCGGTAAATGTGTCTTCCGCTCGCGAGGCCAAGAGGCGCGCAGCGCCGGAACCGCAGGCCGAGCGCGCACTTACCATAAATGATCGGATCGGAGCCGCGCGAGTGGGTC
>CAYPMU010000046.1:0-7357 GCA_964411975.1 uncultured Gammaproteobacteria bacterium
GGCCCCGGGTATAAAACTCCGATGGACATTGAAGTTAGCGAGATGCTGATATAAAGTAAGTGCGAAATATGACAGCGCTCAGGGGACAGATCGAACCCTGCACGCCGGGCGAGCCTCCCACCGAAATGAACAGGACCGAACGTCCGCCGGCCGTTGAACCGGAACCGGCGCCGGCCGAGGCCGAACCGCTGGCCGCCGACATCGTCGCCAAATACGCGGCCGAGGGTATTGATGTTGCGGGATTGACCGCCGCGGACGCCGGGATACTGCAGACCCTGGAGGGACTGCCTTATAAAGATAACGAAGAACGCCTCAAAGAGCTGCGCGAGCTGGTCGGCTATGTCGCGGAGAACCGGCGCGCCGCCCAAAACAAGGAGACGTCGGCCGTCGAACCCGAAGAAGCCGCGGCGGCGAAAGAGGCGGCGGAAACGACCGGGACCATCGACGAGGCCGAGGCTGAAAAAATGATCCCCGCCGCTCCGAAACGGGACGTCTTCGACCCGGAACAAGAACTGCGGATCCTCCTCAAAACGCGGCGCGCGGTCGAAGACCGCATCAGCGGCAAGCCGGAGGCCGAACAAGCCGACGCCAGGGAACTGCTGCGCCTGGCCTTCCGGGACCGGCTCGAACAATTCAAGGAACAGCTGGTCGAGCAGCGCCGGGGTATGAGCGCCATCCTGGGATCGGTCAGGGAGATCGTCCTCTCCGGCATCGAGACCGAAGCCGGACCGCCGCTCGGCGAGATGATCGAGCTGGCCGACCAGGCCACCGACCCCGGGTCGCCCGCAGAGGCCCTGGCGGCCCACAAAAAACTGGACCAAATGAGGCACCGCCTGTCCTGGAGCAACATCAAGCGCGCCGAATGGTGGAAGCACGGCCGGCCGCTCGAGGAGATCATGTCGCCGAAAAAGACGGAGATCGACCAGGGCGTCCTGCAGGCCGCGGTAAAAGAAGGCTGCGACGCAGCCAGGCTGACGCCTGAACAGCGGAGAGTCTTCGAACGCCTGGCCGAAAAGGTCATCGACCGCCGCGAGGCCATAACCGCGGCGAAGGAACACGCGCCGACCCCGGAAGCCCTCTACCGCTTCTGTTTCGGCCGCGAGCCGCTGGGCAAGGTCACCGTGCTCGAAGGCCCGATCACTCTTTATTTCCGCTGCGAAAACCTTGAGGACTACGCCCTCATCTTCTCCCAGAATTTCAGCGACGGCGAGGTCAGCGTCAGCGACGAGGACCGGGCAAGGGCCACGAAGACCGGCGGGGTCAGCATTTCGGCGACCCGGGCCCACGCGCCCAACCTGGAACGCGACCCGGACCTGGCCCGGCCTGATGGCACGCCGGACCCGGTCAAGGCCGAGAAACGCCGCCAGCTGCTGCTCCGCCTCAAGGGAGCCGTCATTGCCGAGAACAACACCGTGCCGCGCAAGCTGCTGGACCGCTGGCGGATCTATCGCCATGAGGAGCAGCACGCCCTCAAGAAGATCGTGGGCGAAATGGACATGGACCGGCAGACGCGGACGGCGGCTGAATCGCTGCGGCGGACCGAAGAGGCCGAAGCCGCCTACGAGAACCTGGCCGAACGGATACTGGACACGGTCATGGCGGCGGACAAGATCAGGGATAAAGGCGGCGAGCCGGAAAAAGACCTGCAGGAATTGAGGGAACAGATCGGCCAGAAGGAAAAGGACCAGACCGCGGCCGAAGCCGCGATGGACTCGAAGGTGGGCGCTTACGCCGGCGCCTGGATCGAATCCGCGGCGAAAGACGAGATCCTGGCCTACTATCTGGAAGGCCGGCTGGGGGAAGCCGTGGAGATCTACGACCTGGAGGTCGTCGGTCCGGCGCCGGACGATCCGGACGAACCATTGAACGCCGAACTGAAAGATCCCTACCTCAAGGAAGCCAAAACCGAGGGCGGCATCTACGACTACCACGCCAACCCCGCGGCGGTCGACTGGATCGCGAACGGCCTCGTCAGGGAGGCCGCGGCCCAGGAGATCGTGGAAAAGATCTACGCGCCGGACGAGAACGGCAAACCGGTCGACCGGGACGAGGTGGACAAGCAAGCCATCAGGGAGGAGGTCGCCCTCAAGGACGAACAGCGCCGCCAGACCCTGAGACCGCTGGTCCGCGCCGCCATCAAAGAACATCAGAAGGGCTACCATCAGACGCTGGACGACGCCAAGCGGGCCATCGACATTCTGGAATCCGCCGGGATGGGTAAACCGGAGATAATCGACGTGCTGACCCTGGAGCCGCTCAAAAGCTGGCCGCGGCTGGCGTCCAGGCTGATCGACAGCCGCGGCAAGACCGCGGTCGCGGCCGGATCCGGATCAGCTGAGAAAGCGGCCTGAGACCTATGCCTAAACCTTACGGGGAAATCAACAGACCTGACGACGCCAAGGGCGACATGGCCATCATGGCCGCCGACCGCCAGGGCCGCCGGATCGTCCTGGACCTGGAGGACGTCCGCCGACGCTGCGAAGCGTTGTATTCGGCGTGGGACAAGAACGTCGTCGTCCCCAAAATGGAACTGACGGCCGATCAGGTCGAGCTGCTGCGCGCGAAAATGGAGGCGCGGGGCTTCGACCGGCTGGTCTGGGTGCGGGGAGCCGAAGGGCTGCCCGGCGCCAGGACGATCATCGAAAAGGCCATCATCGACAAAAATGGGCCGGCCCCCGAATTCTTCGGCCGGGCCACTGTCGAGAACATCGACGGCCTCAAGGAAGAGCGGCCGGCAGGATCCTATCTGCTGCTGACCAAAGGGGATGGCGCCGAATCATGGACGCGCGGGAAAAGCGCCGAAGAGGTCCAGGCGCTGCTGCGCCGCCTGGGCGAATGCGGGCTGACCCTGCGCGAATATCTGCTGCTCGATAACGCGGCCGACCCGGCGCGCGCCGGCGGCCGGACGCCCGCGTCTTCGCCGCGGATCATCGGCGAATACCTCCCGGGCTCGGTCCTGCCGGAAGGCGGGATCATCGCCGTCAGCCGCGGTGCGGCCGGCGACCTGTCCATAACCTCAGCCGATCCCGACCAAAAACACCCTGATTTCGGCGCCCGCGGCGCCCTGATCATCCCGCTGTAATAAGGCGGCGAGCCGAGGCGGCGGGCCGGCCTTGATTATTTTCCGGCGTCCGGTTAAGATGTTTACACGTTTTTCGGGCGGCTAGCTCAGTTGGTTAGAGCGTCACATTGACATTGTGAAGGTCAGAGGTTCGACTCCTCTGCCGCCCACCACGTAAAAACCGCAGCTCGTCTGCGGTTTTTACGTAGCCGCGTGGCCCGAGCGGACGCGAGGGCTTTACGCGGCACCACCTGAACTGACGTAGCGGTTCACGTGGCAAGCCACGCGACCCGCCATCTGTTGACCATATGAAGGCGGCTCTGGTAAGACGCCATCGCCATGAATTACGTCTATGTGCTCGAAAGCGAAAAGAGCGACCAATGGTACATTGGTTTCAGCGCGGATCTAAGAGCCCGCCTCTTGAAACACAACCATAACGGAAATGTTTCGACCGCTCATCGCGGACCATGGCGGCTGATCTACTACGAGGCATACCTCTCACCAAAAGACGCCCTAGGCAGAGAAAAATTCTTGAAAAGCGGGTCGGGGTGGAGATTCCTTAAAAAACAACTCCGATATCATTTGAACGGCAACGTGACATGATAATGCGCGCGAGCACCGAGATTTCCTCTGCCGCCCACCATCAAAAATACCTCGGGTTCATCCCGGGGTATTTTTGTTCTCTAAAGTGGGGGGCGGAGACATTGTCCGCGGTGCCGCCCGTCGTAAGAACAAGTGATCCGAGTCAGGTTGGACCAAAAAAGCCGGCGCCTGCCGGCCTTGTCCATATCTGATACGTTCCGCGGCACCTCACCGGCCGTTATCGATCGGCACGGTGGCCAGAATGACGTCGTGCAGCACCGTGGTCGAAGTGTCCCGGACCTCTTTGACGAACCGAGACTGGAGCTGCCTGATCTGCCGCTCGTAGCTGCCCCACTTCTTTTTCTTGGAAGCGGCGTCGGCGACGCGGGAAAGTTCCTCGCGAAAACGGCGGTCCAGCACCGACTTCTCCTTCTCATACTCGGCGGTGTAACGGTCGATCTCCGAATCCAGGGCCTGCGAGAACCGCCGCTGGTCGGCCTGGCTGCGGACGATGGCGGCGATCAGCTGGTCGTTGAAACGGCTCCACAATTTCTGGTCGATGCCGCGGCCGGCGGCCTGGCGCAGCGCCTCCTTCTCCTCCCGGCTCAAGAATGATTGTTCGACGGCCGTCAGGAAGGCGGCGTCGGATTCCCTGTTTCGCATACTCAACGCGCGGTCTCAGAGTTTAAGTTATCCAGGAATTCCAGGAACCGGCCGAGGTTGGCCCGCATTTCCGGGCTGGTCCGGACCTGGTCGCCGAACCTTTGCTGTTCCCGCCGCGAATGCTCGAAGGCGCGGGCGAGCTGCTCCCTGACCTCGGACACCTGCCGGCCGATCTCCTGCCCCATCCGCAGCTCCAGGCCGCTGACGGCGTCGGCCGCCGCGGCGTCGTTAAATCCCGCCTCGGCGGCGGACTCAAGCCCCGGCTCGTTCTCCCGGAGGGATTCCTGGTCTTCAGCCGCCTCTCCCGGCGGCCGGCGGTCGGATTCGCGCATAATCAGGCGGCGTCGCCGGCGCAGGCGGACCTGGGCGGCAACGGGCAGATCCTATTGTGCCAATAACCGGCGGTTGTGTAAATGGAGTTGAAGAAGTCGGACGGTCGGGAAGGTGGTTGTCAACTGTCACACAATTCCCGTCGTCCGGCCACCGGCAGGTCTCGTAAATTTTGGACGTTAACAAAAAAACCCGGGCGGAACCCGGGTCTGGACTAGAGGTGGCCGGCCAGTGCGGCCAGGTCATCGATGATGACCAGCGAGGGGATGTCGCGGCGGACCGTCTCGATGCGCTCGCGGCCGTGGAAGCCGCGGGGGCAGATGACCGGCACGATGCCGGCTTGGGCGGCGGCGACGGCATCCTCGACCTGGTCACCGATGGCGCAGATCCGCGCCGGATCGACGCCGCGCTGGACCCGCAGCCGGAAGAACTCCTGCGCCTTGTCGGGGACCTCGCCGCGGATCTGGGAGAAGAACCGGCCCAGACCGTGGCGCGCCACGCCTTCGGCCAGCTTGGCCGAATCGTAAGCGCTGACCAGCACATTCTCGCAGCCGCTGGCGGCGACGGCCTCGAGCGCGTTCAAAGCGTCAGGGAAGAGCTGCGCCGGCCGCCGGCCGGGCTCCTTCATGGCCGCCTTCATGATGGCGTTCAGGTCTTCGGCCGTCACCTCGCGCGGGATGCCGTGCGGCCAGTAGAAACTGACCATGAAGTCGCCGGTGACCTCGTTGCGATACGTGTCGAGATCGGGACAGGGCAGGCCGAATTTCTCGAAGATGCGCCGCGGACCGCACTCATAGATGAAGTGCAGGTCGTCCTGCAGCGTCCCGTTGAAATCAAAAATACAGAGGTCGAATCTCCTCAATGTGTCCTCCTTTTGTGAATGAACTTCATCCCACCTTAACGACTGGCGTGGCAACAGTCAATACTGATGACGGCCTGGAGCAATCGGTACTGGCAAAGCGTCAAGGTTGTAATAACTGCCGTAAATTGCTATATTTTTGGCGCTAAGCCGCGTCAACGGCCCGTAGCTCAGGGGTTAGAGCGCCGCCCTTATCCCTCTCCGCGCCGCTCCGAGGGATTTCGATGTTGAAATAAAATAAAGTGCTCAATAAGGCTCCTCCGCTCTTTCTGACCGTCGTCATCATTTCATCGGCCCGTAGCTCAGGGGTTAGAGCGCCGCCCTTATAAGGCGGATGTCGATGGTTCAAATCCATCCGGGCCGACCACCTCATTATTTTCCGGATGGATTTGAAGGGCGCGAGTAGACGCGAGCTAGCGAGCGTCGCGTGCGGAGCGCCCCGGTACCCGAGCGGAGTGAGCCGCGAGCCGGCGCGGCGGCGAAGGGGAAATCCATCCTGACCGACCAATTTTTTGTGAAAGAAACCATCCGCATCGAAGAAACCGAATCCGGTTCCCGTCTGGACCTGCTGTTGGCAAGCCGGCTGAAGGGATCTTCGCGCAGCCAGATCCAAAAAGCGATCAAGGACGGCCGGATACTCCTGAACGGCAACACCATCACGCCCCATATCGCCGTCCGCCCCGGCGATGTCATCACCCTGGAAACGCCGGCGGCAGAAGGAAAAAAGGCGTCTGAACTGACACCGCGGCCGGACATCGAACTTGAGATCGTCCACGAGGACGCCGACGTCGCGGTCGTCAACAAACCCTCGGGCCTGCTGGTCCATCCCAGCGTGCGGCACGAAAACGACACCCTGGCCAACGCGCTCATCGCCCGCTATCCGGAGATAGCCGGCGTCGGGGAGTCCTGGGAGCGCCCCGGCATCATGCATCGCCTGGACAAGGACGCCTCGGGCCTGCTGGTCGTGGCCCGCAACGAGAAAGCCTACGCCTCGCTCAAGCGGCAATTCCAGCGCCATACCATCAAAAAGGTCTACCAGGTGCTGGTGCATGGACGTCCGCCCAAGGACGCCGGGACCATCGACCTGGCCATCGGCCGCGCCGGAGGCGGCACGCATATGGCCGCGCGCCCGCGGCCCCAGGCCGGCGACAAAAGCGCCGTGACCCACTACAGCGTCGACGCCGTTTACGCCGGCGCCGCCCTGCTGACGGTCTGGACCGAGACCGGACGCACCCACCAGATCCGCGCCCACTTCAAAGCGCTCGGCTGCCCCGTGGCCGGCGACCTTTTATATAAGGTCAAACGCGTCCCCTTCCTGCCGGCGCCGCGGCTGTTCCTGCACGCCAAGACCCTCGGTTTCACCCATCCGGCTACCAGAAAAAAAATGGAATTCCAGGCTCCCCTGCCGCCGGACCTGCGGGAAACGCTGGCTAAATTGAAATAGCGACCAGCGGCCTGGCTTATGCCGAGACCCGGCGCCGCGACGGGGATGATGGCCGCCGTTACCGGCAGACCCGCGGTCTTGACTTGAACGATCTATCCATTTATGATACCGTCATTCGAACGGACAATCTCACGATAGAGGAGGTTGTTTCTGCTTTAATCAGCGAAATCCCAAAAGTATGGCCGAAGAAGAGAAAAAGCAAGACGAGCAGGCGTCCGCCGAACCGGCCGCCGCAGCGTCGGAAACGTCCGCCGAACCGGGAAAAGTAGTCGACGATTCGCGCCGGCTCAAACCGGGCATGGTCGTCCGCGTCCACCAAAAGATCAAGGAAACGACCCCGAAGGGCGACGAACGCGAACGCATCCAGATCTTCGAGGGTACGATCATCGCCAAGAAGGGCAAGGACGCCCTGAGCGCC
>CAYPMU010000047.1:0-7301 GCA_964411975.1 uncultured Gammaproteobacteria bacterium
GTAGGCCCGGGCCGCCTCGACGCTGATCTGCTCTTCGGAAAGAGGAGTATTATATAAAATCCCCGTTTTCGGGCAAGCGGAGCGCCGCCGGCCGGCGGCTGGGGACATCGGTCGCGACCTGCGTCCCTTGGCGCGCCGCTCGCGAGCGACGTGCCTTGCCAATCGCGGCGGCAACTGGAATTATAGGGTAAACGGCGTTCTTTGAGAAATGTCAGGAGGCCCGACATGAGTAAGATCAAGGCCGACCCGCGCGACCGCCGCCGCGCCTACCGCCTGCTCAGCGGCATCTACGCCCTGCTGAACTCGAACGAATGGACCATCAGGTTCGCCCGCCTGGGCGAAAATCACCGTCTGCGCGATAAGTTCGGGCTCAGTTCCAACACCGTCGGACTGTGCGACGAAGAAGATCAGGTCCTGTACGTCGACCACCGCGAAGACGTCATGGCCACGATCGTCCACGAGTGCCTGCACGCCCTCCATCCCGACAAGGACGAGGACGAGATCAAAGACCTCGAAGAACTGGTCATGGAGTGCATGTCGCCGACCCAGGCCCGGCGGCTGTTCCTGGTCGCCGCCCAGAACATATAGACCCGCCCCCTCGAACTGAGGGGGCTTTTTTTCGGAATTCGGGACCAGCCGGACCGGGAACGCCCGGCCGCATTCCGCGGCGGCGGCAAATATGGTATGATATGGCCATAATTAAGATAAACATGTCGTTATGGGTTTCAAAAGAATGGTCAAAGGCCTGGCCGCCGGAGCCGCGCTGGCCGCCGTCGCCTCGCTCGTGGTCAGCATGAAAGAGGAAAGGAACAAGAAAGCGGTCAAAGAGATGTCCAAAGCCGCCCGCAAACTGACCGACCGGGTGGCCTCGCACGCCAAAAAGCTCGGCCACCTGAGCAAGGCGGCTTACGGCAAGATAGTGGATACCACGGTCGGCGAGTACCGCGGGGTCAAAGCCCTGTCCAAGTCCGACCTGGCCGAACTCAAGAAGGATCTGCGCGCCAGCTGGGCCGACGTCCAGAAGGTCCTCAAGGCGCGGCGGCAGGGACCGGCCAAAAAATGATCGGATGCTCACGTGATCAAAACCGCCCCGCGTCAGCGCGGGGCGGTTTTCATATACGCCTCATTCCGGCAAGGCCTGCAGGAACTCCCTGGCCTGCTCGACGTTCGCCACCTCGCCCCGCAACTGGGCCTCGGCCAGCAGTTCCATCACGCGGCCGACACCCGGCCCGGGTTCGAGACCGGTGATCGACATGATCTCTTTGCCGGTGAGCAGACGGGGCGGTTTGCCCGTGCCCGGATCGATCTGCCGCTCCAATTCGGCCAGCGCCTCCAGCAGGCGGCGCAGGTTGGACAGGTCCGGCGCGCCGCCCCGGGGGATGCTGGCCGAGGCGTCGGCAAAAGCCAGGTGCAGCAGCTGCCGGCCGGCTTCGCGGTCGGCCAGGAAATACTTGAACAGCGTGGTCTTGCGGACCTCATCGACGCGGACCAGGTTGGGAAAAAGGTGGTTCTTGACCAGCCAGGCCAGCCGGTCGGAATCCAGTTTAACTCCCGGGGCGCTGGGCAGTTTCAAACGGTCGGAAACGGACCTGACGATATGGGAACCGCGTTCTTCGTGACCGTAGAAAGTGATCCTCTCGCCGTCATGAGCGGCGGTCTCGGGCTTGGCCACGTCGTGCAGCAGCAGCGCCAGGACCGTTTCCGTCGACGGCTTCTCGCCGGGGAAAACAGCGCCGAATTCCGGTCCGGTCAGCTTGGCCAGGGCCAGCTTGGTGTGCGTCCAGACGTCGCCCTCGGAGTGCTGCTCCGGCGACTGGGAGCAGGCCGCCAGCCGCTCCAGTTCCGGCATCAGGCGGAAAAGCGCGCCGCTGGATTCGAACAGTTCCAGGGCCCGCCGCGGATCGGCGGCCAGCGCCTTGGCCAGTTCCTTGGCGACGGTCTCGAAAGGCACCACCCGCTCGGTCCGCTCCTGTCCCGGCCCGCCGACGGTCCTCTCGTCATCGAGGCGCGGCATGCAGCGTTTGATGGCTTCCCAGGTGGCCGGTTCGATCTTAAAATCAAGCTGGCAGGCCAGACGGATGGCCCGCAGCATCCGGGAGTAGTCCTCGCGGAAACGGGCTTCCGGGTCGCCGACGGCCCGGATCGTCCTTTGCTCGATGTCGCCGCGGCCGCCGAAGGGATCGATGACCCGCTGCAGCTTCATGTCCCAGGCCAGGGCGTTGATGGTGAAATCGCGGCGCGCCAGGTCGCGCTCGATCGGCAGTTCGGGATCGGCCTGCACCTGGAAATCGCGGTACCCGCCGCTGCCGCCGGCTTTTTCCGTGCGCGGCCAGGCGATATCCAGGGGCTCTTCGCCGGCCGCCGCCCCGGCTTCGCTCTTCGGCCAGAATTTGAGGACGCCGAAATTACGGCCGACCAGGTCGACCTTGCCCCGTTCTTCCAGGACGCCGGTGACCTCGTCCAACTGGGCGCGCCGCACGACCAGGTCGAAATCCTTGATCTGCCCGCGGTCCATCAGGAAATCCCGGACCGCGCCGCCGACCAGATACCATTCGCTTTGCGGCAGCCGGTCGTAGAGGGCCGGAAGCGCGGCCAGCTGCGGGTCGCTGTTGATCCGCCGCGCCAGCGCCGCTTCCCGGTCGAATTGTCCGTTCCTTTCGTTCTCCATAATCGCGCTAAGCATATAGAAAATCCCCCGGAATATCAATGCCGGCGCGCGGCCGGCGGCCGATGCGCCGCCTCCCAAAAAACCATTGACAAAATGCGAATTAGTTTGCATAATTAAGACGTATGCACAGCTGCTCCATCGAAAATACCCTCAAGGCTGCCGGCCTGCGCCGCACCGAAAAACGCCACCGCCTGCTGACCCTGTTCCGGCGCCGCCGGGCCTGGTCGGTCGCCGAACTGCACCGGCAGCTGCCCGGAGCGGACCTGTCCACGGTCTACCGCAACGTCGACTTCCTGCTGCGCAAAGGCCTCGTCACGAGCGTGCCGCTACGCGGCGGCGAAGCCCGTTTCGAACTGTCCCGGACGCCACACCACGCCCACCTGGTCTGTTCCCGCTGCGGCCGGGCGGAATGCATCCCCTGCCCCGTCCGGATTAAGAGCGACCATTATTTCGAACAGCGCGGGCTCTGCTCCGCCTGCCAACGGCAATGACCTAACGCCGACGGCCCCGCCCGGCGGCACAGCCTGACCACCGACCGCTATGACCATGAAGAAGAAAAAACTGAAACGACCTTCGCCGGCGGCGGCCTTCATCGCGCTGACCGCCCTGGCGGCCATGCTGGCGATGTTCTGGCCGTCCGCCGGCGGACCCGAAGAAGCGGCGCGCCGGCGGCCCAAGGTCGGAGCGACGATCTTCCCCCTGTACGACATCGCCCGCAACGTCGCCGGCGACGAGATGGAAGTGATACTGATCAGTCCGCCAGGCGCCAGCCCCCACACTTTCGAACTTCGGCCATCGGACCTGCGCAAACTCAAGGACGCGACGGCGATCTACGCCATCGGCCACGGGCTTGACGACTGGGTCGCCGACCTGGCCTCGGCCAGCGGCGCGGACACGGTCATCGTCGACCGCGGCATCGTGATACTCCAGTCGGCCGAAGAGGGCGGCGACGACCCGCACTATTGGCTGGATCCGGACAACGCCGCCCGGATCGCCGGCACCGTCGCCGAAGACCTGGCCGGACGCTTCCCCGATTCGTTCGAAGCCCTGCAGCGCAACCTGGACGCCTACCTCGAACAGCTGCGGCGCGCCGACGCCGCGGCCGCCGCCCTGCTGGCCGACCTCCCCAGCCGCGACATCGTCACCCTGCACGATGCGTGGTATTATTTCTCCAGGGCCTACGACCTGAACGTGGCCGGGACCTTCGAACCGACGGCCGGGCGGGAACCCACTCCCCAATACCTGGCCGCGCTCCAGGCCGCCGTGGCCGCCAGCCGCGTCCGGACCATCTACGCCGAACCCCAGCTGGACACGATGAGCCTGCGGCCGTTCGCCCGGGACAACGGCCTGACCATCGCCGTCCTCGACCCCGCGGGCGGCACGGCCGGCCGGGACAGTTACATCAAAACCCTGCTTTACAATGCCGACACCATCGGAAAGAACCAGCGCTGAGATCCCGGCGATATCCGTCCGGAACTGTTCCGTCAGCTACGGCGGCAACGTCGTGGTCGACGGCGTCTCTTTCGATATCAAGGCCGGCAGCGTCACCGCGCTCATCGGCCCCAACGGTTCCGGCAAGACCACGGTCCTGCGGGCCATCCTCGGTCTGGTGCCGCTCCGCTCCGGCGAGATCACCATCCTGGGCAAGCACCTGCACGTGCTGCGCACGTTCATCGGCTACGTCCCCCAGCGCTTCGAATTCGACCGGACTTTCCCCATCACCGTCGGCGAATTCATGGACCTGGCCCGCCGGCTGCATTGCCGGCAGCACGTGCCGCCGTCGCGGATCCTGGACAAGATCAAGGAGGTCGGCCTGACCAGGGACATCCTGGGGCAGAACCTGGGACAGCTGTCCGGCGGCCAGCTCCAGCGCGTGCTCATCGCCCAGGCCATCATCAACGACCCGACCATCCTCTTCCTGGACGAACCCTCCAGCGGCGTGGACATCTCCGGCGAGGCCACCATCTACCACCTGATCGAGCACCTCAACCGGGAACATAACACCACCGTGGTCATGGTCTCGCACGACATCGGCATGATCTCGCACATCGTCGACACGGTCATCTGCGTCAACCGCAAACTGCTGTGCTACGGGCCGCCGAGCACGGCGCTGACCGCCCACAAGCTGGAGGAGGTCTTCGGCGAGCACGGCCATCCTTATGACCACCGCCACGGCCCCGGTCACGGCAAATAGCATCCTATGGTCTTCCTGGAAATGATGTCCCACCCCTTCATGCAGCGCGCTTTCCTGAGCGGCGCGCTCTTGGGCGTGCTCCTGGCCTATCTCGGGATCTTCGTCACCCTGCGAAAAATGGCCTTCTTCGGCGACGGCATCGCCCATTCCTCGCTGGCCGGAATCGCCATCGCCGTCATGGCCGGCTGGGCGCCGCTGCCCGTGGCCCTGGTCTGGGCGGTGGCCGTCGCCTTGTTCATCTTCTGGCTGGAACGCTCGACGCGCCTGGCCTCGGATACGCTGATCGGCATCTTCTTCACGGCCAGCATGGCCCTGGGCGTCCTGCTGATGAGCTTCAGCCAGGGCTACCAGCCGGAGCTGCTGACCTTCCTGTTCGGCAGCATCCTGGCCATCCAGCCCGGCGACACCCTGATCACCGCCGCGGTCGCCGGCGCCATCATGGCCTGGCTCAGTTATTACTTCCGCGGCCTGGCCTACATGTCCCTGGCCGAAGAGAACGCCCAGATCGCCGGCATCAACACCAAACTCTACACGGCCATCCTCTATGTCGCCCTGGCGCTGGCCACGGTGCTCGGCGTGAAGATACTGGGTGTCGTCCTGGTCTCGGCGCTGATCATCCTGCCCTCGGCCACCAGCCGGATGCTGACCCGGTCCTTCCGCGGCTACGTCGTCGTCTCCCTGGCGCTGTCCGAACTGATGATCTTCACCGGACTGACCCTGTCCTACCGCCACGACCTGCCTTCCGGCGCCACCATCGTGCTGGTCGGCACGGCCTTCTTCTTTTTGGCCGCGGTGCTGCGCGCCGCCCTGGCCCGACGTTAACCCGGGACCGACGTTAACCCGGGACCGACGTCCCGGGAACCAATGACCGTCCGCTATGGAGATAATCAAATCAACGGGAGAACGCGTCCCTTTCAATCCGGTGAAGATCACGGAAACGCTGAAGCGCGCCGGCGCCAAACCGGCGCTGGCCGAGCAGGTCCTGGCCAATACCGCCCAGAAGCTCCGGGACGGCATGACCACCAAACAGGTCTTCAGCGTCGTCCGCAAAGAACTGCGCAAGCTCAACCGCAGCGTCGCCAGCCGTTATAATCTCCGCTCCGCCCTGCTCAAGCTCGGGCCGGCCGGCTTCAAATTCGAGAAATACGTCGCCTCCATCCTCACCGCCTACCAGTACGAAACCGAACTGCCGGAGAAAGAGTTGACCGGCCTGTGCGTCGACCACGAGGTCGACGTCATCGCCCGCAAGAACGGCCGGATCATCATGATCGAAGCCAAGTTCCGCAACCGCTTCGGCGACAGCGTCAACCTCAAGGACACCATGGCCACCTGGTCGAGCTACCAGGACCTGGTCGAAGGCGCGAAGTCGGGCAAATGCCCGCTTTTCAACGAGCTCTGGATCGTCACCAACGGCCGTTTTTCTGAACGGGCCTTGCTCTTCGGCGCCTGCCGCGGCATCCACATGGTCGGCTGGGGCCACGGCGAACATTCGCTGGCCCGCCTGGTCGATCACGCCACGCTCTACCCCATCACCATCATCGACGACCTGCACCAGTGGGAAATGGAGGGCCTGTCCAAGAACAACCTGATGCTCTGCCGGGAGATCGCCGACAGCGATCCGGAACGGCTGGCCGCCAAGGCCGGCGTCACCGACGATCGGGCCAAAAAAATAATCAATACCTGCCGGGAGGTCGTCGAGGTCGACCGATGAGGCGGCTTGGGATCAGCCGTTGAATTCAAAACAGGCGCCGCTCGGCGCCTGTTTTTTGCGGTTTTTTGAGCGAGATCAGCCCTGTTTCTCGGACGGCCGGCGGCGGAACGACAGGACGGCGAACCCGGCGGCGAGGACCACGAGCACGACCGTCCCCAGGAGGTACCAGCGCTGCATGATGCCGGCCTCGGTCTGGACCGCGGCGGCCAGCTCGGGCGTGATCGCCAGCTCATCGACGGTCACGGCGCGGGCCTCAGCCACGATGAACGACAGCGGGTTGCTCTTCCTGGTGATCTTGCCGGTCTCGTCGGTGACGGCGACATAGACGGTATGTTCGCCGTCGGACAGGCTGGAACCCAGATCATAGCTCCAGTTGCCGTTCTCGTCGGTCTCGGTCGCTATGACCAGCGGCACATAACTGTAGACGTAGATCAGGCACACGGCGTCCGGCGCGCACGTACCGCTCAATACGATCGGCGCAGGCTGGTCGGTCGGCGGCGCCGGCTGGGGCGGGGCGTTGGCGTCCTGATCGTCGAAGATAACCACCCGCGCGTTGACGTCCTGGTCTGAGACCAGCGGACCCCAAAATCTGGAATTGGTGGAACTACCGGCAGAGGACGGCTGGTTGGTCGGCGGCGGAGTCGGCGGCGAGGGCCGGGGCGCGGGCTGATTGGTCGGCGGCGAGGGCCGGGGCGCGGGCTGATTGGTCGGCGGCGAGGGCCGGGGCG
>CAYPMU010000048.1:0-7151 GCA_964411975.1 uncultured Gammaproteobacteria bacterium
CTGCTGTCCGGCGGCGCGGTCGCCTCCAAGTACGTCCTCGACGCTTCCGAGCCCTGGACGGTGTTCGCTTTCGTCAAGCTCGGCACGGTCATCCCCGCCCTGCCCGTGGCCGCCGCGGGCTGGCGCAGCCTGTCCGAATCCCTGCGCCGCTCCGGCCCGCGAGTGCTGGTTTTTTCGGTCCTGAGCGAGGGGCTGACCTCGATCACGACCATTTTTTTCCTGCTGGCCGCCGCGACCGGCTACATCACGCTGGTCAACGCGCTCATCGGCACGCAGCCGTTCTTCCTGCTCCTCTTCACCATCCTCTTGAGCGCATACTGGCCGAAGGTCCTCAGGGAAGAGCTTGGCCGCCGGCTGGTGTTCCGCAAGGCCGTGGCCGTCGCCTTCATCTTCGCCGGCACCTGGCTGATCACCGCCGTCTGACCGGTCGGACCGCAGACAGGCGGCGGTACGCGGAATTCATGGGCCGGAGCGACCAAAGACCGGCGCGAGCCGGTCTTTTTTCGTTGAATACGATGACGCCGCGTCCTAAACCTTGGTCAGGTCGATGGTCGTGTCGATGCGGATCTTGGCCACGAAGTCCGGAACATGGCTGACCATCAGCAGCGCGCCCTCGTAAGCGTCGAGCGCCGCGGCGATGACCGGCAGGTGGCGGAAATTGATGTGATTGGTCGGTTCGTCGAGGATGAGCAGGTCCGGGTTCATCAGCACCAGCAGCGTGAACAGCAGCAGGCCCTTCTGCCCCTCGGAGAGGCTGCCGACCTTGGAGGCCAGGGCCCGGCCGTCCAGCAGGAACCCGGCCGCGGTCGAACGCAGCCGCTGTTCGTCCTCCTCCCGCATCGCCTCATGCAGCACGTCGTAAGCGGTCCGCTCCGGATCGAGATTGGAGAAATCCTGGCGGTAATAACCGACGCGCACGTCCCGGCCGACGGTGACGCCCTCGGCCGTGCCGTTGACGATCCGCTCCAGGAACGAACTCTTGCCGATGCCGTTCGGCCCGGACAGCAGGACGTGCGAACCGCGGCGCAGCGTCAGTTCCAGGTCGCGCGTGACCAGCTCGCCCTCCTTGATGACGCCGACCTTGGCGATGTCCAGCACCTTGCCGTTGAACTCGATGTCGTACTCCTGGGCCGGTATGGTGAAATCGCGGATGGTCTTGTCCTCGCGCCGCACCTCGACCATGGTCTCCTCCGCCTCTTCGGCGGCCTCGCGCATGCGCTTGGCCACGGAACGCAGCTTGCCGCCCTTGTGGGCGAAGACCTCGGCCTGTTCCTTCTTCTTGCGGATCTGGGCCTCGGCCCGGGCGTTCTGGGCGCGCTCCCGCTCGATGCGGGCGGCGATCTCCTCGACCACGTTGAAATAGTTGCCGACGTACTGCTCGATCTTATGGCCGTGCACGTCAAGGTAAAGCACGCCGTCGGTGAAGGCGTTGAGGAATTCGGCGTCGTGCGAGATGACGATGACCGTCTTCTCGTACATCATCAGAAAGCCGGTAAGATGCTCGATGCCCTCCTGGTCGAGATTGTTGGTCGGCTCGTCCAGGAGCAGGATGTCGGGGTTCTGGATGAGCGCGTAGGCCAGGAGCAGGCGCGCCTGCTGGCCGCCAGAATGCTGCCGGACCTTCTTGGACAGGTCGGTGCTGAGATTGACGGCGTCAAGCGCGTCGGCGATGCGCTTGTCCAGGTTGCGCGGGACCTCGGCAAAAGTGCCGGCGAACCAGTCGCGCACGGTCAGGTCCAGTTCCCCCGGCGGCACGACCTGTTTGCCGATGCCGACCGTCGCCTCGGGCGGCGTCCGGAACACGGAACCGGAGGCCGGTTTGAGTTCGCCCAGGATGATCTTGAACAGCGAGGACTTGCCCGCCCCGTTCTGTCCCATCAACGCCAGTTTGGCTCCGTTGCGGACGGAAAAACTGGCCTCATCGAGAATGGGCTTGGTCTCGCCGTATTTGAAGCTGACCTCGCTGAAACGGAGGACCACTTGGTCATTAGGCATACTGGCGGACAGAATAACCCATTCGGCCTGGTTTGGCAATGGTCCGGACCGGCCCGGAACATAAAAGAGCCGGCCCGCGGCCGGCCGGACCGGTCTCAGGCGGCCTTTTTCCCGAGCCTCTCGGCCCGCTCTTCGAATATCTCCTGCGCCGTCGGCGTCCGCTCCACCTTCACGCTCCGGGGAACGCCCTGATTCTTCTCATAAGTTTCGGCCCGCTTCAGCAACTGGTCGTAGCGCTTAACCCCTTCCTCCCGGCCAAAGGTCACTTCGAACGCCGCCTTGGCCGCGTTCTGCATCTCCCGGGAAACCAGGAACCTCTGCACCGCGCGGAAGACCTCGGGATTGGCGCCCAGCTGGCGGTCGCGGGCCGCGGTGATCGCCTCCGACCGGAGAGGCTGCTGGCCTTCCATGAACGACCGGCCGCGATCGATGGTCGTAAGCTTCCCGTCGGCCTCGACGATGTATTGACCGTTATGGCCGTCGGCTTCCCAGATCAGATAGTGGAAATCGGCGACCCGGCTGATCTCGTCATCGGAGCTCTGCTCCTCCCACGGTGCCTCTTCGCCGGAAACGCCGTTCCGGAATTCGATCACGGCGCCGCCGGGCAGTCCCGGCTCGGCCTCGTTCACCGTGGAGACCGGGTTGCGTCCGACGTTGAAAATGGAATCCATCTGGCTGCCGAGCCACTCCTTGCGCATCTGGTTCTCCTTCAGATCGAAGCGGTCCTCTTCCATGGCGTCGCGGGAACGCTTATCCCGGGCCTTGTAGACGACCTTCTGGTCCAGACCGCCGGCCTTGACCTTCATGATCTCGACCTGGTTGGCGCTCTTGTTGATGCTGATATTCTCCAGTCCGCCCCGGTCGACGTCGTCCGGCAGGCCCCGCTGCAATGCCTCGAGTTTGGCCGTGCGCAAGACGTGCTGTTTGTGGAATTTCTGCTCGACGGCGCGCAGCCGTTCGGCCACCTCCTCGGGCGCGGCCCGCCGCAGTTCGTCGGCCAGGGCTTCAACCACGGCCGACTGGACCTGCATCTCGATCGCCCCCATGGACCGGGCGCGTTCGCGGTCGGTATCGATGGACCGGCGCCACTCCTGTTCTTCGGCCGACATCGGCTCGGCTTCCGCGGCTGCTCCGCCATCTTCGGCGAACAGGTCGCCGAAATCAGCCTCAGCCTGGTCGGCCTTGGGTTTGTCCGGAGACTCGTCGGCGAACAGGTCGCCGAAATCAGCCTCCGCCCCGGCGTCCGGCGGACCGCCGGACATTTTGTCCATTCCTCTGGCCATAAAAAAAGCGATGCGTCGTGTCCTAGGACTTCAACGGCATCGCCTTAAGGTGCGGGTCCGTGTAGCGCGAAATCAGCGCCTCGAGGTAGGCAGCGCCGTCCTCGGTGATGAAAGTTCCGGCATCGGTCCTGATGGCGCCTTCGCGCAAACGCTGCGCCAGGACCGGCGAGCCTTCGACGACGACCTTGCCGCCGTCGCTCAGCCGGGCCGAAGCCCTCATCTCGTACCGCTCGGTGGCGGGGTTGAAGGCGAACAGGCCGACGGCCTTGAGTTTAGGTTGCGTTGCGGTCATCTGCTTCTCCTTAAGTTAATGGAAGTTCTGATACAGCTTAGCACGAGAGCGGAATGCCCGGAATACTTTCTACGAACCGGTCTGTTGGTAAAGGACGGAAACAAGTTTTTTTAGCATAAATTAGCGGACCTGTCAAGGATGATCGGCGCGCGGAGATCGTCTATCCGCTCACCCTGCCGCGAACGACCGAGCCTATTCAGGCTAAAATAAGGAGGTATCACGCCGACCATTGATAAATATATTAATTTCGTATATGCTCAGCCCAAATAAAAATACCAAACAAGGAGGATCGCATGCCGCTCTTTAAAAAGAAGCTGGAAGTGCTGCTGATCAACCCGACGACGCCCCATTCCTATTGGGGCTTCCAGGAATCGGCCTGGTTCGTCGGCGCCCGCGCGGCGCACGCGCCGCTGCCACTCCTCACCCTGGCCGGCCTCCTGCCGGCCGACTGGGGCGTGCGTCTCATCGACATGAACGTCGAGAAACTCCGCGACCGGGACATCGCCCGGGCCGACGCCGTGTTGGTCACGGGAATGATCGTCCAGCGCCAGGCCCTGTGCGAGGTACTGGCGCGCTGCCGCGCCCTCGGCGTGCCCGCCGTGGCGGGCGGGCCTTTCGTCAGCTCGGCGCCCGACGCCGAAGAATTGCGCGACGCCGCGGCGCTGGTCACCGGCGAAGCCGAAGACCCGGCGCTGATCGGCCAACTCGTCGCCGACCTGGAGGCCGGCTCGCTGCGTCCGCGCTACGCCGCCAGCGGCCAGCCGGACATGCGCCTGAGCCCCGTCCCCCGCTACGACCTGCTGCGCCGCGGCGCCTACTGCGCCATGGCCGTCCAGATCTCCCGCGGCTGCCCGCACCTCTGCGAGTTCTGCAACGTACGGATGCTCTTCGGCCGCCGGCCGCGCTACAAGACGCCGGAGCAGGTCGTCGCCGAACTGCAGGCCATCTGCGACACCGGCTACCGCGGCAACGTCTTCTTCGTCGATGACAACTTCATCGGCGACATCCGCGCCGCCAAGGCCGTCCTGCTGGCCATCAGGGATTGGCAGAACAGCCGCGGCCGGCCGTTCCTCTTCTACACCGAAGCGGACATCCGGCTGGCGGAAAAAGACGAGCTCGTCGACCTCATGGTCGAGTCCGGATTCTTCGCCATTTTCACCGGCTTCGAATCTTCTTCGGACGCGGCCCTCAAGGAGGCCGGCAAGACGCAGAACGTCAGCGTCGACGCCGCGGCGGCCGTCAGCCGCCTGCGCCGGAAGGGGCTGCTGGTCTACGGCGGCTTCATCGTCGGCTTCGACGCCGACGGGCCGGAGTGCTTCGGCCGGACCAACGACCTGATCGACGACTGCCGCATCGATTTCGCCATGGCCGGAGTGCTCATCGCCATCCCGGGCACGCCGCTGGAACAGCGGCTCCGCCGGGAAGGCCGCCTGCTCTCCGAGACCGTCGGCGACTCGCTGGGGCTGACCAATATCGAGCCCAAACGGATGACCAGGCTGGAACTGCTGCGCGGCTACCGCCGCCTGCTGGAACGGCTCTACGACCCGAAACGGTTCTTTGAACGGGCCTACGCCTCGCTGGTCGAATGGAAACAGGGCGTCAAACGGCGCCTGACCGTCCGCGAAGTGTTCGCGGTCCCCCGCTCGATCATCCGCCAGGGCGTCTTCTCCAGGTACAGCCTCCACTACTGGAAATTCCTGCTGCGGACGCTCTTCCGGCGGCCGGGCAAGATCGCCCGGGCCTTCGCCATGGCCATCAGCGGCCATCACTTCTTCCGCTATACGCGGCGCGTCGTCCTGCCGCAATTGCGCGCCGAGGAGCGCAAACTCGACGCCGGCACGGCCGGCTGAACGGCCGCCCGCCGAACGGACTTCACCGGACCCGACCTGCCTCAGGTCGGGTTTTTCTTTTCCCCGCGAGATCCGGGCCGCCGGCCAGGATCACTCCGGACAACGAAAAACGCGCCCGCAACAGGCGCGTTTTTACTCAGGCCAGCGGACCTTATAGGGTCGACAGGCTGGCGCCGTTGGACGGGATCGAAACGTTCGGGACCTCGTCCTGGGCCTTCATCACGAAGTAATAGGTGGTAGCGGCGGACAGTCCGGTGACGGTCATCGTCTGCGCCGTGCCCGCCAGGGCGGGGGCCGGCTCGCCGATCACCTGGACGGCGGCGGCGAAGTCGGCGTCCGAGGCGATGGCCGAGGTCGAGTAGCGGATGTCGTAGGCCGCGGCGGTGCCGGCGGCGCCGTCATCGCCCGGAGCGGTCCAGCCGAGGACGAGCGAATTCACGGTCGCGCCGGACAACGACAGGTCGATGACGGCCGCGGGAGCGGTGACATCCGGTTGGACCAGCGTCGCCAGGCTGGGAACGTTGGACTTGGCTGAAACGTTCGGGACCTCGTCCTGGGCCTTCATCACGAAGTAATAGGTGGTGGCGGCGGACAGTCCGGTGACGGTCATCGTCTGCGCCGTGCCCGCCAGGGCGGGGGCCGGCTCGCCGATCACCTGGACGGCGGCGGCGAAGTCGGCGTCCGAGGCGATGGCCGAGGTCGAGTAGCGGATGTCGTAGGCCGCGGCGGTGCCGGCGGCGCCGTCATCGCCCGGAGCGGTCCAGCCGAGGACGAGCGAATTCACGGTCGCGCCGGACAACGACGGGTCGATGACGGCCGCGGGAGCGGTGACGTCGGCGCTGGGCGGCGTCAGTACGGCGCACTGAGTCTTGGCGGTCTGGAAATCGGCGTCAGCCTTGGCTTTCGCGGTCTCCCAGCTTTTCTGGGCGGCGATGCGGGCGGCGAACCAGGCCTGACCGGCGGCCTCGTAAGCGGTCCAGCGGTCAGAATTAGCCTGGGATTTGACGCTTTCGTAAACGGCTTTGGCAGCTTCACCCTTGTCGCTGGACAGGAAAGCTTCACGGGCGGTCTTGCGGGCGGCGTCGCGGGTCTTGCGGGCCGACTCCAGGGCTGTATGAAAAGCCGAACTGGCGGCGTCGCGGGCGGCGTCGCGGGTCTTGCGGGCGGCCTTCAGAGCGGCGTCATGGGACTCCTGCGCGGCCTTGAGGCAGTCGCTCAAGGTGTTCTTCTTGACACGGGCCTCCTTCCAGTCCGCCTGTTTTGTCTTGATCAACTTGCTGATGGACGCGCCGAAACCGCGACCGCGGTCATTATCGTCGCGTCCTTCGTTACCCTTGCCGTGGGCGTAGGCCGGGGCGGACAAGGAAACGAATAAAAGGGCCGTCGCGGTCGCCTGTATGAGTCGATTTCGCATATTTCAGTTAAAAAATTAATATGCCGAGGTGATTTATGCTTACTATGACGGCCGTGCCGCCGCTTTCTTACAGCCGGCCGGCCTTATATCCTGTTACGGCGGCCGAAACGAAAAAACGCCGTGAGGCGTTATATTGCGGCGGCTAAGGTCGCGCGGCCGAGGCGGCGGACCGCGGCGATCCGGTCACTCCCCGTATACCCTGTCCAATATCCTGTTCAGGAACTTGAAGTCGTCCGGAGCGTACTCGTCCTGCAGCAATGCCGCGACCTGGGCCCGGCCGACGCACCTCGTCGGATCGTGCTCACCGCCCATGCCGA
>CAYPMU010000049.1:0-7070 GCA_964411975.1 uncultured Gammaproteobacteria bacterium
CTGCCCGGATTTCGCCTTTGAGATCTGCAACAACCCGGCTCCGAAGAAGTGAGCCGCCGTCGTCAGCGGACGAGACCGGCGCTTTCAGGCCGAAAGCGCCGGTTTTTGACTTTAAGAGCGGGTCGAAAAATGATATAATAGATATCTAACGATTATCGCGGAAAAACTATGGATCCCAAGCTTAAAAAGGTCCGGGTCGAGGTCTCGGCGCACCACGTCCATCTTTCCCAGGCCGACCAGGACAAGCTTTTCGGTCCCGATCACAAGATGAACGTCATCAAGGACCTTTCCCAGCCCGGCCAGTGGGCGGCTGAAGAGACGGTCGTGATCCGCGGTCCCAAGAGCGAGATGAAGCTGCGTAATCTCGGTCCTTGCCGCAAGCAGACCCAAGTGGAACTGGCCCGGACCGACTGTTTCGCCCTGGGCATCAAGGCCGAACTGCGCCTGTCCGGCGACCTGAAGGGCTCGCCCGGCTGCAAGATCATCGGTCCCAAAGGCGAGGTCGACCTGGCCGAGGGCTGCATCGTGCCGCTGCGGCACATTCATATTTCCGAAGTCCAGGCCGCCGAGCGCGGCCTGAAGAGCGGCGACCGGGTCAAGGTCCGGGTGTCCGGTCCGCGGGGCGTGGTCTTCGAGGAAGTGCACGTCCGCGCGCATCCGTCCTTCGACCTGTCCTGCCATCTGGACACGGACGAGGGCAACGCCATCTGGGCCGACATCAAAGGAGCGGAGGGGGAGTTCGTCGATTAACGCCCGGCGTCCTATGATCCTGGTCATCAATTCCGGCAGTTCCAGCCTCAAGTTCAAGCTGTTCGACCCGGCGCTGCGGGAGATCGCCGGCGGGCTGATCGAACGCATCGGCCTCACGGATTCTTTCATGGAATACAAGATCGGCGCCGACAAGAAGCGCGTCGATTACGCCGAAGGCGTCGCCGACCACAAGCGCGGCCTGCGGGAGGTCTTCGCTGCCCTGGCCGCCGCCGGCTACGACCCCAGGCGCATCAAGGCCGTCGGCCATCGCGTGGTCCACGGCGGCGAGGAATTCACCGAACCGACCGTGATCACGACCGCCCGGCTGAAGCGGTTGCGCGCCTACAACCGTCTGGCGCCGCTGCATAATCCGGCCAATCTGGCGGGCATCGATTCCTGCCGCGCGCTCATGCCCTGGGTCAGCAACGTCGCCGTTTTCGACACCGCGTTCTACAAGACCATCCCGGATTACGCTTTCATGTACGCCCTGCCCTGGGACTACTATGCCAAGCGCAAGATCCGCAAGTACGGCTTTCACGGCATTTCCCACCGTTACGTCACGGAGCAGGCGGCGCTGATGTTGAAAAAGCCGTTGAACAAATTACGCCTGGTGTCCTGTCACCTGGGCAGCGGCTCGTCGGTCACCGCGGTCAAGTTCGGCCGGGCCGTCGAGACCACCATGGGTTTTACGCCGCTCGAAGGCCTGACCATGTCCACGCGCTGCGGCGACATCGATCCGGCCATCCCGCTGTATCTGATCCGCACTTTCAAGATGACCGAGCAGGAGGTCGACGACGTCCTGAACAAGAAGTCCGGCCTGCTGGGCGTCAGCGGCTACAAAGACCTGCGTGACGTGCTGGTCGCCGCCGGCTATAAGATTCCGGGCTACAGGCTGAAAGATCGCATCACTAAGGACAAGCGTTATCGGGCCAAACTGGCGCTGCAGATGTACTGTTATGACGTGGCCCGATACGTCGCGTCCTTCGCGGGCGTCATGGGCGGCGTTGATGCTGTCCTGTTCACGGCCGGAGTAGGCGAACGCAGCCAGATCGTGCGGGACATGGTGATGTCCATGGTCGACCTGCCCTGGAAGCATAAAGTGCTCGTCGTGCCGACCAACGAGGAGCTGATGATCGCCCGGGAGACCAGAAGCGCCTTAAAAAGTTAGTTTTCGATCCGACCGCCCCCGCCCTTTTGGGCGGGGTTTTAGTTATTTTTATGCCGGCAGATGCCGGGCTTGCCAGAAGCCTATTTTAGCCTTATCATGCATGGACTGACCGGAGGTGCCGGCAGTATTTTCAAATGTTCGACAGATTACTGAACGGAAAATCAAGGTCCGTGGCCGCGGCCGCCATTCTGGTGAGTCTGGCTTCGATATTGAGCCGCATCGTCGGCCTGTTCCGCGACCGCCTGCTGACGCATACGTTCGGGGCCGGCGCCGAACTGGACGCCTATTACGCCGCTTTCCGCGTTCCGGACCTGGTCTACAGCCTGTTCGTCTGGGGCGCCATCAGCGCCGGTTTCATCCCGGTCTTCGCCAAGTTCGCCGACGAGTCGGAGGCGAACGACGCGGCGGCCGGCGATCTGGTATCGAGGTTATTGTCGCTGTTGGGTCTGGGTCTGGCCGTTTTCGCCGTCCTGGGATTCGCGCTGGCGCCGGTCTTTACGCCGCCGATCAGTCCCGGTTTCAGCGCCGACCAGCTGACCCTGACCGTGCAGCTGACGCGCATCATGTTCCTGTCGCCGGTTCTTTTGGGTCTATCCGGAGTGCTGGGCGCCATGCTGCAGACGCGCAAGCGTTTCCTGGCCTATTCCCTGGCTCCGGTCCTGTACAATCTCGGCATCATCGCCGGCACCCTGGTCTTGTCGCCGCGGTTCGGCGTCGCCGGCGTCGCCTGGGGCGTGGTGCTGGGCGCCGGATTGCACTTCGGGGTCCAGACGGTCGCCTGCGGCGGGCTGGGTATTAAATTGCGCTGCCGGCCCGATCCGCGCCATCCGGGCATCGGCGAAGTGTTGCGCCTGACCGTCCCCCGCGTCGCCAGCCTGGCCTTCGGGCAGGCCAATCTTTTGGCCGTGACCGCGTTCGTCACGGCCATGGGCGTCGGCAGTCTGGCCGTGTTCAATCTGAGCAACAACCTGACCTCGTTCCCGGTCAACATCATCGGCGTTTCCATCGCCGCGGCCGCTTTTCCCTTCATCTCCGAACTGGCGGCGAAAGGCCGGACCGCCGAATTGACGGAGGCCGTCGCCCGTTCGTCCCGGATGATATTCTTTTTCGCCATCCCGGCGACGATCGGACTGCTGCTGCTGCGGGCCCAGGTCGTCCGCGTGATCCTCGGCAGCGGCAAGTTCGACTGGAACGACACCATCGCCACGGCCGACTTCCTGGCCGCCCTGAGCCTGGGCATCTTCGCCGCTTCCCTGATCCCGCTCCTGGTCCGGGCGTTCTTCGCCGTCAAGGATTCGCTGACGCCGCTGTTCATCAACGGGGCCTCGGCCGTCGCCGGCGTGTTCTTGGCCTGGCTGGCGGTCCGGCAAGGCTGGGGCGTCGCCGGCATCTGTCTGACGGTGTCCGCCGCCAACGTCCTGTCCCTGATCCTGCTGTGGGCGTCGCTGCGCCTGCGGCTCGGCAGCCTGGGCGAGACCGGCGTGATGCGGTCGGTCGCGGTCATGAGCCTGGCCGGCCTGGTCATGGCCGTCGTCGTCCAGTTCTCCAAGACCGTCCTGGGTTCGGTCGTCGACATGCAGAGTTTCTGGGGCATCCTGACGCAGGGCGCTGTGGCCGGCACGCTCGGATTACTGGTATATTTCGGATTGATGCTGTGGTCCGGCAATAATGAGGCCCGGGCCCTCTGGACCCAGCTGCGCCGCCGTTTGGCCGCGGCGCCCTCCGCCGTGCGGCAGGGAGAGGGCACGATCGAGGCGGCCTGACAACTCTGGTTTATGCTCGAGAACATCAGGAATTTCTGCATTATCGCCCATATCGACCACGGCAAGTCCACGCTGGCCGACCGGCTTTTGGAGGCGACCGGCACGATCTCCAAACGGGAGATGCGCGACCAGGTGCTCGACCAGATGGACTTGGAGCGCGAGCGCGGCATCACCATCAAGCTGGCGCCGGCCCGGATGAATTTCACTTCGGCCGCCGGGCGGCCGTACGTGCTGAATCTTATCGATACCCCCGGACACGTAGACTTCACTTACGAGGTCTCGCGTTCGCTGGCCGCCGTCGAGGGCGCTATCCTGCTGGTCGACGCCACGCAGGGCGTGCAGGCACAGACCATCGGCAACCTCTACTTGGCGCTCGGCGAGGATCTGACCATCATCCCCGTGGTCAACAAGATCGATATGCCCAGCGCCGATCCCGAACGTACCTGCGACGAGATCATCCATCTCTTGGGCTGTGCCAAGGAAGACATCATCTTCGCTTCCGGCAAGACCGGGGCGGGCGTCCAGGAGATCCTCGAGGCGGTCGTGGCCAAAGTGCCGCCACCCAAGGGCGATGCCGGCAAGCCGTTGCGCGCCCTGGTCTTCGATTCCATTTACGACGATTACAAGGGCGTGGTGGCCTACGTCCGGGTCATCGACGGCGCGATCAAGCGCGGCGATACCGTCCACTTGGCCGCCACCGGCGCCACGAGCGAAGTGCTGGATGTCGGTTATTTCCAGCCCAAGATGCGGACGACCGGGCTGACCTCGGCCGGCGAGATCGGTTATGTGGTCACCGGCCTCAAGGCCGTCGAATCCTGCCGCGTCGGCGACACGTTGACCGTCATCGATTACGCCAAGCTCGGCGTGGTGCGGCTGGAAGGCTACAAGGAGATCACGCCGATGGTCTTCGCCGGCATCTTCCCGCGCGAGGGCGACGAGTTCGTCCGGCTGCGCGAGGCCATGCTCAAGCTGAAGCTGAATGATGCCTCGCTGTCTTTCGAACCGGAACACCAGGCGGCGCTCGGTTTCGGTTTCCGCACCGGCTTGCTGGGCCTGTTGCACCTGGAGATCGTCCAGGAAAGGCTGCGCCGCGAGCACAACCTGGACGTGATCGTGACCGCGCCGTCCGTGGCTTACCGCGTGACCAAGACCGACGCCGGTTCGCTGATCGTCAAGAGTCCGCTGGACCTGCCCGACCCGTCCGCCATCAGGATGATCGAGGAGCCTTGGGTGCGCGTCGACATCATCGCGCCGCGCGACGTCATCGGCCCGGTCATGGGCCTGGTGCAGGAGAAGCGCGGCCTGTACAAGGACACCGAATACCTGGCCGCGGACAGCCGCGTCTCCGACCGGGTCATCCTGCATTATGAGATGCCGCTGTCGCAGATCCTGGTCGATTTTTACGACAAGCTGAAGAGCGTCTCTTCCGGCTTTGCCTCGCTCAATTACGAATTCCTCGATTACCGCGAAGCCGACGTGGTGCGTCTGGACATCATGGTCAACCAGGATCCGGTCGAAGCCCTGGCCACCATCGTCTATCGCGACGCGGCGCCGCGGGTGGCCCGGCGGATGTGCGGGACGCTGAAGGAAGAATTGCCGCGCCAGCAGTTCGAGATCAAGATCCAGGGCTCCGTCGGTTCGAAGGTGGTCGCCTCGGAGCGCATCGCGCCGTACCGCAAGGACGTGACCGGCTATCTCTCCGGCGGCGAATGGACTCGCAAGCAGAAACTCCTGAATAAGCAGAAAAAAGGCAAGAAGCGGATGATGGGCCTGGGCAAGGTGGACATACCTCCCGAAGCTTTCTTTGCCGTTTTGAAGAAAAAAGACTAAGCTTACTTTCCTCTGTCATTAAATTCCGGCCGTATGAAATTATTTGGGACCCGCAAGATACGTCGTCGGCACGTCAGAAAGGCGGTTTGGGTGTCCATCACCGCCGTCGCCGCCCTGGCCATGATCATCGCCACGGTCGCGCCGGCCATGCAGTCCTGAAGGTCGCCTGCGCCGGCGGCCGTCCGATCCCGACCCTATTATGTCCAGAACGCGCTGGCAGTTGGCTGCGTCACCGGATCCGGAAGCGGTCAAGCTGTTCCCGGAACTGGACCCGCTGATCGTTTCTTTATTATGGAACCGCGGTCTCCGCACCCAGGCGGCCGTGGATGAATTTTTGTTGCCCGACTACGGCCAGGACCTGCACGATCCCTTCCTTTTCCGCGACATGGAAAAGGCCTGCGTCCGCGTGCGGGAGGCCCTGGACCAGGGGCAAAAGATCACCGTCTTCGGCGATTACGACGCCGACGGCGTCACCGGTTCGGCCGTGCTGGTCTCGACGCTGCGCGCTCTGGCCAAGAAACTGGGCAAGGATGCCGCGCTCATCGGCAGCTACATCCCGCATCGGGAGAAGGAGGGTTACGGCTTGCGGCCCGCGGCCGTCGAGGTGCTGGCGGATGCCGGAACGCGTCTGCTGATAACCGTCGATTGCGGGATCGGCTGTGCGCCCGAGATCGCCCTGGCCAAAGGACGCGGCATCGATACCATCGTCGTCGACCACCATCATGTGCCGGAAAAGATACCCGAGGCCGTCATCCTGCATCCGGCGGTGGCCGGCGAGACCTACCCCTTCAAGAATTTGGCCGCGGTCGGCGTGGCCTTTAAGTTCGCTTCGGGATTGATCGCCTATGCCGAACGCCTGGGGGTCGCGCTTGAGCCGGGCTTCCAGAAATGGCTGCTCGACCTCGTGGCCATCGCCACGGTCACCGACTTCATGCCGCTCATCGGCGAGAACCGCACCCTGGAGAAATACGGACTGATCGTCCTCAACAAGACCCGCCGTCCCGGATTGCGCCGGCTGATCGAGATCGCCGGTCTGGTCCCCGGGGAGATCGACACCGTCGCCGTCGGTTTCCAGATCGGGCCGCGCCTCAACGCGGCTTCGCGCATGGAGCACGGGCGTCTGGCGCTGGAGACGCTGCTGGCCGAGGACGCGGCCGAGGCCGACCGGCTGGCCGGACGGCTGCAACAATTGAATTCCGACCGTCAGAAGCTGACTGAGACCATCGTGACCGCGGCCCGGACCGCGGTCCGCGACCAATCGGACCGGAAGGTCCAGATCGTCGCCGGCGACGGCTGGCCGGCCGGGATCGTCGGTCTCATCGCCGGCAAGCTGGCGGGCGAGGCCGGGCTCCCGGTCTTCATTTTCGGCAAAGAAGGCGACCGTTACGTCGGCTCCGGCCGCGGCATCGCCGGCTTCGACCTGATGGCCTGTCTCGATCGTGCCAAGGATTTTCTGGCCCGGTACGGCGGCCACACCCAGGCCTGCGGCCTGACCATCGAAGGCGAGGATAATTACCGCGGTTTTTGCGAGGCGGCCGAAGCCTACGCCCAGGAGGTCC
>CAYPMU010000050.1:0-2717 GCA_964411975.1 uncultured Gammaproteobacteria bacterium
GAGGTCGACGAACAGTATCTGGCCTCGGCCAAAGACCGGCGGTCGCGCTGGTGGCGCGGCACGGACAATATCGTCACTATTTGCCGTAAAAAGGCCTGAATCGGCGCGTTTTTCCCGGTCCGCGGCCGTCCCGGCCGCCGCTGAGCGGCGGCCGTTTGACTTTGCCCGCGGTTCTGTTAAAAATGAATTTCAACCCTGAAAAGTTGAATGAGTTCCTTGCACAAGACGAAACTACGGCTCGATCCCGACAAAAGGAGGACCGTATGCACACCCTGAAGAACGACCGTCTCTTCACCGACGGCACTGACGAGGAGCGGCGGCTGATCGTGAACGTCAATGAGGCCGTCAACTGCCGCTGGGAAGAGGCCGGGGGCGCGCCGCGCCGCCGCCTCGCGTTCGAGCGCGGTTACGCCCTGAACGCCTTCTACGACCAGATGTGCCGCATGGGCGAGCACGGGTTCCTCTTCGGCGCCCTGCTCTTCGCCCGCCGGGCCGACGAGCTGGAGCGCCAGGTCAAGTCCCACCTGCTCACCAGGATGATCCGCGCCCAGTACGACTGGCAGGATCAGCGCCGGCCGGTGCGCGAGAGCGAGGTCTCGCATGCCGCGGCGTTCATCAACGCCCTGGTCAGCGACCTGACCGAGACCGTCCACGAGTGGGTCGAGGACATGAACACCGACGATCCGCACTACGACCTCGAGCCCCAGCCGACCGCCGTGATCCGCGGCGTCCTGTTCTCGGTCAATCTCGACCAGCGCAAGACCAGCCGTTTCTGGGGCCTGGCGGCCGAGTCGCCGCGCTTCCCGGACCGGGTCTTCTTCGACCCCTGTCCGCCGGCCAACGGCTCGATCTTCATGCCCTACCACGTCAAGGTCATCGGGAACATCTTCTCGCTGGCCCCGGAAGCGGCCGTGCGCCGCTTCTCCCGGGTCATCAAGGAGAAGGCCGTCAACAAGGCCGTGCTGGCCGGTTCCGACGATAACCGGAAGTTCTGGACCGAGCTGCATCCGGCCAGCGACATCGAGCGGAAGAACATCCTGAGCAGCATCCTGGCCGCCGTCAGCAACGAGCGCCGGCCGCTCGTCGCCGAGATCTTCGCCTGACCCGCAAGGCGACCTTCCTAAACAGCAGGGGACCCACCGTCCTCTGCTTTTCTTTTACATCTGTTCTGGTAAAATTAACCGACTATGGCATTTTTCGACGAATTCTCCAGCGTGCACGTCATCGGCGCCGGCGGCATCGGCGTTTCCGCCGTGGCCAAGCTTTTGGCGCACGCCGGCAAGAAGGTCACGGGATCCGACGTGGCCGCCAACGAGGCCACCCGGGAACTGGAAGCGGCCGGCATTCCGGTCGCCATCGGGCATCGGACCGCGAACCTGTCGGACGGCGCCGACCTGGTGGTGTATTCAAGCGCCGTGCCCGAGGCCAATCCCGAGAGACTGGAGGCCAAAAAGCGCGGCCTGCGCGAACTGAGTTATTTTCAGTTCATCGGCGAATATTCGAAAAGCAAATGGACCGTCGCCGTCTCCGGCACCAACGGCAAAAGCACGACCACGGCGCTGCTCGGGCTGATCCTGGAAAAAGCCGGTTTCGACCCGACGGTCATCGTCGGGTCCAAGGTCAAGACCTTCCCGGACAAGAACCTGCGCCTGGGCCGCGGGGAGATCTTCGTGGTCGAGGCCTGCGAACACCAGGCCCACATGCTCGAACTGTTCCCGCAGATGATCGTGCTGACCAACATCGAGGAGGACCACCTGGACTACTACCGCGATCTCGACCACATCCGCGAGACCTTCCGCCGCTACGTCGCCAAGCTGCCGCCGGACGGGACGCTGGTCCGGAACGCCGACGATCCGGTCAGCAGCGCCGACCTCGCGGCCGCGGCCGGGTCGGTCAGTTACGGCCTGGAGGCGGCGGCCGATTACACGGCCGAGGGCCCGACCGTCGGCGGCGGGCGCCAGCGGTTCGAGGTCGTGCGCCACTCCGGACAGCCGGCGTCGCTCGGCGAATTCAGCCTGCCGCTGCCCGGCAAGTTCAACGTCTATAACGCCCTGGCCGCCATCGCCGCCGCCGCCGAACTCGGCGCTCCGCCGGACGCCATCCGCCAGGCCATCGCCGAGTTCGCCGGACTCTGGCGCCGCTTCGAGAAGGTCGGCGAGCGCGACGGCGCGCCCATTTACTCCGATTACGGCCATCATCCCACGGCGGTCGCCGGCACGCTGGCCGCGGCCCGTGAATTCTTCCCGGACAAGCGCCTGGTCCTGGCTTTTCAGCCGCATCAGCACAACCGGACCCGGAAGCTGTTCGACGAGTTCGTCGCCTCCTTCGACGGCGCCGACCTGCTGGTCCTGGCCGAGATCTTCGGCGTCGCCGGCCGGGAGGAGGCCGAAGACCAGCGCGTCAGTTCGCGCGACCTGGCCGAAGCCGTCGAACGGCGCGACGCCGCCGCCGGCCGGAAGCGCGAGATCGTTTACGCCGGATCGCTGGCCGGGACGGAAGAGGTCCTGCGGCGGACGGTGCGCCGCGGCGACGCGGTGCTGCTCATGGGCGCCGGCGATATCTATAAATTGGCCGATAAATTGAAGACCTGACGAACCCGATCGTCCTATGATCACTCTTGAAGAGCTCCGCCAGCGCCTGTCGCCCGAGGTCCGGGCCGAGGAAAAACTGGCGCCGTACACCACTTACCGCATCGGCGGTCCGGCCCAGTTCTATTT
>CAYPMU010000050.1:2727-7070 GCA_964411975.1 uncultured Gammaproteobacteria bacterium
CCATGAAGGCGGTCCGGGTCTGTCGCGAGGCCGGCTTGCCGTTCTTCATCCTGGGCGGCGGCTCCAACACGCTGGTCGCCGACGAGGGCATCCGCGGGCTGGTCATCCGCATGCAGAACCGCGGCTACAGCATCGACGGCACGGCGGTCACGGCCGAAGCCGGGGCGCCGACCGCGCTCATCGGCCTGAAGTCGGTCGAGGCCGGCCTAGCCGGTTTCGAATGGGCCGGCTCTCTGCCCGGGACCATCGGCGGGGCCGTCCGCGGCAACGCCGGCTGCTTCGGCGGCGACATGGCCGGCAGCGTCGGATCGGTGCGGGCCTTCATCGACGGCCAGGAGCGGACCCTGAGCAACGCCGAGTGCGGCTTCAGCTACCGCCAGAGCCTGTTCAAGCGGACGCCGGGCGCGCTGGTCCTGTCGGCCACGCTGCTTCTCAAACCCAGTCCCGATCCGGCCGCCAGCCGGGCCTTCATGGAGAAGTGCATCCAGGACAAGAAGGCCAAGCAGCCCATCGACCAGTTCTCGGCCGGCTGCGTCTTCGCCAACTGGAAACCCAACAACGAACAGGAGATCGCCACGGTCCGCAAGTGCCTGGACCTGAACAAAGAGGAGGTCGTCCCGTTCACGCCCGGCGGCGAGGTGCCGGCCGGCTGGATCATCGACCGCGCCCAGCTCAAGGAGATGAAGGTCGGACACCTGTCCATCTCGGCCAAGCACGCGAATTTTTTCGTCAACGACGGGCAGGGCCGCGCTTCGGAGCTCATCGCTCTGACCTCGGCCGTGAAGATGAAGGTCCGCGACATGACCGAAGGCATCATCCAGCTGGGCGAGGAGATCGAGTACGCGGGATTCTAAAAGTGCCGAAGCGCCGGAGCATAAGACTTCAGCACTCCAGTTCTCCCGAACTCCGGTACTTTTTAGTTCCGCCCGCTGGTCATCTCCTGAATTTTAAGGTAGAATACATTGGTTAAACATCACCAACCGTCATCGCTTATGCAAGTCGATATCAAAGGCAACGGCATCGAACTGACCGACGCCCTCCGCGGTTTCATCCAGGAAAAAATGGACACGCTCGACGCCAAGACCGCCCGTTTCGGCGAGGTCGTCCGGGCCGAGGTCGAGGTCGGCAAGACCTCCGACCACCACCAGAAGGGGCCGGTCTTCCGCGCCGAGGTCCACGTTCGCCTGCCGGGCAAGGTCGTTTACGTCGAGGCGGTCCACGACGACCTTTACACCGCCGTCATCGATGCCCGGAAGGCCGCCGAGAGGGAGATCGTCCAGTATAAGGAGGAGTTCCAGGACAGGCAAAAGCGGGCGCCCGGCCGGTCCTAGCCCGACCCTTTTATTTTTCCAGGGAAAGCGGTAGTCTATAAAGCGCCACGGGGTATCCCGCGGCGCTTCGGTTATACCTTTCCGGCCTAACCAGACCACCATGTCGATCTTGACCAAGATCTTCGGCGACCCCAACGAGAAAGTGCTGCGGACGATGCAGCCGCTGGTCGAGGAGATCAACCAATTGGAGAAAGAATGCGCGGCCTATTCGCCCGAACAGATGCGGCAGGCCAGTTTGGACCTGCGCCAGGCCGTCGCCGCCGGGCAGAAGACGCTCGACGGCATCCTGCCCCGGGCCTTCGCTTTGTGCCGCGAGGCGGCCCGGCGCACCCTCGGTCAGCGCCACTACGACGTCCAGCTCCTGGGCGGCATCGTGCTGCATAACGGCCAGATCGCCGAGATGCGCACCGGCGAGGGCAAGACGCTGACCGCCACGCTGGCCGTCTACCTGAACGCGCTCGGCGGACAGGGCGTGCACGTGGTCACGGTCAACGATTACCTGGCCCGCCGCGACTGCGCCTGGATGGGGCAGGTCTACGATTACCTCGGGCTGACCGTCGGCTGCATCAACCACGAATCGGCTTTCCGCTACGACGCCGCCTGGAAGGCGCCGACGCCTCCGGCCGAACTGACCGGCGGCGACCTGGCCGCGGCCGCGGCCAAGGAACAGGGCGGCGAGACCGACAAGAAGCGCGACGAGACCGGCTCGTTCAAGGTCCAGACCGACTACCTGCGTCCGGTCGAACGGCGCGAGGCTTACCAGGCCGACGTCACTTACGGCACCAACAACGAGTTCGGTTTCGATTTCCTGCGCGACAACATGGCCGTCCGGCCGGAGCAGCGCGTCCAGCGCGAGCTGAACTACGCGCTGATCGACGAGGTCGACTCCATCCTGATCGACGAGGCCCGGACGCCGCTGATCATCTCCGCGCCGGCCGAGGAAGCGGCGGAGATGTATTACCGTTTCGCCGACCTGGTCCGGAAACTGCGCGTCGACGAGGACTACAACATCGACGAGAAGATGCGCGCCGCCACTTTGACCGACGAAGGCATTAACAAGCTGGAGAAGCTGCTCAACGTCAAGAACATCTACGAGGAGGGCGGCATCAGCATGGTCCACCACATCGAGCAGGCCCTGAAAGCCGAGGCGCTCTTCAAGCTGGACCGCGATTACGTGGTCAAGGACGGCGAGGTGATCATCGTCGACGAGTTCACCGGCCGGCTGATGCACGGCCGCCGCTACAGCGAGGGCCTGCACCAGGCCATCGAGGCCAAGGAGAACGTCGAGATCCAGCGCGAGAGCCAGACCCTGGCCACGGTCACTTTCCAGAACCTTTTCCGCATCTACAAAAAGCTGGCCGGCATGACCGGCACCGCCGCCACCGAAGCCGAGGAATTCTCCAAGATCTACAAGCTGGACGTGGTGGTGTTGCCGCCCAACAAGCCGTCGGCCCGCGCCGACCTGTCCGACCGCGTCTACAAGAACGAGAACGGCAAGTTCCTGGCCGCGGCCCAGGCCATCAAGGAGTGCCACGAGAAGGGCCAGCCGGTGCTGGTCGGCACAGTTTCCATCGAGAAGAACGAGATCCTCGGCGAGATCCTCAAGCGCGAGGGCGTGCCGCACGAGCTGTTGAACGCCAAGAACCATGAGCGCGAGGCCCAGATCATCGCCCAGGCCGGCCGCCGCGGCGCCGTCACCGTGGCCACCAACATGGCCGGCCGCGGCGTCGACATCGTGCTCGGCGGCAACCCGCCCGACCCGGCCGAAGCGGCCAAGGTCCGCGAACTGGGCGGCCTGCTGGTGCTCGGCACCGAGCGCCACGAGTCGCGGCGCATCGACAACCAGTTGCGCGGCCGCGCCGGACGCCAGGGCGATCCCGGCGCCACCCAGTTCTACGTTTCCATGGAGGACGACCTGATGCGCATCTTCGGTTCCGACCGGATGAAGAACCTGATGGAGACCCTGGGGCTGCCGGACGACGTGCCCATCGAGAACAAGATGGTCACCAAGTCCATCGCCGCGGCCCAGCGCAAGGTGGAAGGCCACCATTTCGACATGCGCAAGCACCTGCTGGAATACGACGACGTGCTCAACAAGCACCGCGAGGTCATCTACCGCCGGCGCAAGGAGATCCTGACGACGCCGCCGGGCGACAGCGCCGGCATCAAGGCGCGCGTGCTGGAGATGGTCGAGAGCGAGATCGAGCAGGTGGTCATGTTCCACACCGCGGTCGACGACGAGGCCGCCTGGAACCTCAAGGAGGTCTACGAGGTGGCAGGGACCATCTTCCCCGTGCCCGGGCATCTCCGCGTCGAACTGACGGAGATCCGCGACCGCGTGGCCGGCTCCAAGGTCCAGGACGCCCAGGCCCGCACCGTCATCATCGAATACCTGACCGGCCTGGCCGGACAGGCCTACGACGCCCTGGAAGCCGACGTCAACCAGGCCCTGGCCGGCACCGGCAGCTTTTCCGAGGTGGTCAAAGGCCTGTTGCTGCGCGCCATCGACCACATCTGGGTCGAGCATCTCGACGCCATGGAACACTTGCGAACGGGCATCGGCCTGCGCGGCTACGGCCAGCGCGATCCGCTGGTCGAGTACAAGCGCGAGTCTTTCCGCATGTTCCACGAGCTCGTGTCCGCCATCAACAAACAGGTGGTCTATTCGGTCTACAAGATCGGCATCGCCCGCGAGACGGCCCAGTCGCTCATGGACCGCCGCGGCGTGAAATTGTCGGCTCCGGCCAAGTCGGCCGACGGCGGCTCCGGCGGCGCCGGTTCCTCCGAACAGAAGGTCGGGCGCAACGATCCCTGTCCGTGCGGAGCGAAGAAAGCGGACGGCACGCCGGTCAAGTACAAGCATTGTCACGGCCGTTGACCGTCATTCAGCCGGGCGGCGAGCGGAGTCCCCCGTAGCCCGTAGGGCGAAAGGGGACGGCAGCGGCAAGAGATATGAACGTCGCCACGGTAGTACAGATATAAGCGCACGTATGAAAGAGATCACGCTTCATG
>CAYPMU010000051.1:0-592 GCA_964411975.1 uncultured Gammaproteobacteria bacterium
CGTTGCCGAAGGGGCCGATGAGGCCCTGCTCCTTGTGCAGCGTGGTCAGGATCACCTGGGGGTTGAGGCCGCTGGCGCGCGACGCATCCCAGATCAGCTCGGCGGCGGTGCGCAGCCGACCGAGGTCCGGCCGGGGGTCGTCGAGCGTCCGTTTGAGCGCGGGGTTGGCCGGTTCGCTCAGCTTGGCCAAAAAATCGACCGAGGTGTTGGCCAGGACGCTATTCTTGGATTCGAGGAACCGTTGGATGCCTTCCGGACCGCCGAAGGTCTGGAGATCGCTAAAACTGGCGTCCGGGATGAGGACGCTGGGGTTGAATTCCGGCCGGACGCCCTGCGCGGCGGCGCAGAAGGGCATGACGGCCAGGAGGAGGATCAGGAGCTTTTTCTTCATGGTTGAGCGGGGGCGGGGGATAATGCTCGTGGTCCGGCCACCCATACGTTCATTTTATCTTAATTCCACTATTCCGCCTACTTATTTATACGTCTTTAGGCGGCCAAAAGGTGCAATATATATGTATGACGAATGAGATGGCAGGAGATTACGGCTGCGATAAAGCACGCCGCCGGACCGAGAGAGAGGACGTCATTTTTC
>CAYPMU010000051.1:602-7058 GCA_964411975.1 uncultured Gammaproteobacteria bacterium
GTATAATGCTGGCCGTATGAAGATCGTCTTTTTGAACATTTGGAACGCCAGGGAAAGAGAGCCGCTGTCCGGATTCATCCGGGAGCAGGCAAGGGATACGGACGTATTTTGCCTGCAGGAGGTCTACGGCCGCGCCCGCCGGTTGCTTCATGGCCTGCTTCCCGGATACCGCCGCTTCGTCGCGCTGAAATACGTTACCCTGAGGGACCCGTTCGCCCAGGCTATCTACGTCCGTGACGGGTTGGAAACGAGCGATCCGGCGGTACTTTGTCAGCTCCAGCCGCGGCGGTGCGGCCTGGGATTGTGCTTGCCGGTCCGTCGGGGAGGCACGACCGTCAATATCGTCGATTTCCACGGCCTGGCCCAGCCCGGCGACAAGCGGGACAACCCGGAACGGCTGACGCAGTCCCGGGACATCATCGGATTCTGCGCCGGCCTGGCCGGACCGAAGGTCATCGGCGGCGATCTCAACCTGCTGCCGGACACGGAAAGCATCCGGATGTTCGCCGCGAACGCCTACCGCGACCTGGTCGCCGACTTCAAGATACCGACCACGCGCAATAAACTGGCCTGGGCCAAATATCCGGGTAATGAGCAATATTATTCGGATTACGTTTTCACCAGCCCGGAGCTGAAGGTCAAGTCGTTCGCGGTGCCCCAGAACGAGGTCTCCGACCACCTGCCGCTGATCGTGGAGATCGTGGTTTGATTGCCTGACCTATAATTGAGATTCCCGGCCGCCCGGTCGGGGGTTTTATATTCGTCGAGTGAGCGTGGTGAGTCCCTGCTTGCCGGCAGGCAGGGAGAAGCAGCCGCTCGGGGCCGGCCACAAAATGATCCCTGCGACTCGCTCCGCTCGCTCGAAGAATATAGCTCTGTTTAGCCTGAATTTGGCCTAAAATAGCCACAACCGGCCCAGTTGCCTCATAGCTCCGAAAAGACTACAATTCTTGTGCGTATGTCTGAAGGAAAAGTGGCAAAAAATACGGCATATCTGCTGACAGCCTTCGTCGGCCAGAAGGTCTTGGCGTTCATCTATTTCACCATCGTCGCCCGGGCCGTCGGCGTCGAAGGCGCCGGCCGCTACTTCGTGGCCATGTCCTTCACCACTATCTTCTCCATCTTCGTCGACCTGGGCCTGTCCAACGTCCTGGTCCGCGAGGTGGCCAAGACCCCGGACAGGGCCAGGGAGTTCCTGTCCAACGTCCTCGGCCTCAAGGTCATCCTGTCGGCCCTGACCGCGGCCGCCGTGCTCGTTGCCGCGCGCCTGCTGCGCTTCCCGGCCCAGACCACATTGATGATCAGCATCGCCGCGATCGTCATGGTCCTCGACGGCATCCACCTGGTGTTCTACGCCGTGATGCGTGGCTTCCAGAACCTGAGCCACGAGGCCGTCGGCATGGTCACCGGCCAGGCCATCACCATCAGCGCCGGATTGATCTTCATCTTTTCCGGCCTGCCGCTGCCCTTCCTGGTCGTAGCCTTGATCTGCGGCAGCACCTGGAACGTCCTCTGGTCGGGGACGCGCCTCGCCAAGCACTACGGCATCTGGCCCAGGCTGGCCCTGGACCGGCACGTCATCAGCTTCTACTGGCAGGTCACCGTGCCTTTCGCCGTGGCCGGCATCTTCTCCCGGGTCTATTCCTACATCGACTCGGTGATGCTTTCCAAGATGGTCTCGGAGACGGCCGTCGGCTTCTACGGCGCGGCCTATAAGATAACTTTCGCCTTCCAGTTCCTGCCCATGGGCCTGGCCGCCGCCGTCTACCCGGCCATGAGCGGCTACTACGTCAGCGACCGCGACCGCCTGGGCAAGGTCCTGGTCACTTCGCTGCGTTACCTGATGATCGCCGTCCTGCCGCTCGCCGCCGGCATTTTCGTCCTGGCGGCGCCGTTCGTCCGGCTGATCTACGGGGCGAAGTTCGGCGGCACGGTCCTGCCGCTGCAGATCCTCATTTTTTCGCTCATCCCGGCCTTTCTCTACTGGCCATGCGGCTCGCTGCTGAACGCCTGCGACCGCCAGGTCAAGAATACCGTGGTCATGGGCGCTACCATGGTCAGCAACGTCGTTCTGAACATCTTCCTTTTGCCGCGTTACGGAGCCGCCGGCGCGGCCGCTGCCGCTCTCATCAGCAACACCATCCTCTTCGGCAGCGCCTATTTCTTCGCCAGCCGGGTCACGGCCGTCAACCACCGCGGCCTGCTCCGTTCGGCCGTCAAGGTCGCCGCCGCCGCCGCGACCATGGGCCTGGTCGTCTGGCGGGTCAATGAGATCGGCGGGGTCTACGTTTCCGTCCCGGTAGGCATCCTGGCCTACGCCTTCGCCCTGTGGGGCCTGCGCGGCATCACCTGGGCCGAGACCAGGGGCCTGATCGACGTCTTCCTGCGCCGCGGCAAGGGAGTATCCGACATTATCGCATGAGATCCGCTTTGCTCGTCACCCTGGAATACCCGCCGCGCCTGGGCGGCATCGCCGTCTACCTCTCGAAGCTGGTGGACAGCTTGCCCGTCGGCCGCATCCAGGTCCTGGCCGCGCCCGACGCGGCGGCGCACGAGACCGACATGCGGTCGGCCGCCCCGATCTACCGCCGCCGGCTGGTCTGGCGCTGGCTGCGGCCGAGCTGGCTGCCGGCCTGGTTCGAGGTGAACTGGCTCTGCCGCAAGGAAGGTAAGCCGTCGGCCATCGTCGTCAGCCATATCCTGCCCATGGGCGAAGTGGCCTATTCGCTGAAGCGTCGCCGCAAGATACCGTACATGGTCATCTGCCACGGCATGGATTTGGCCCTGGCCCTGTCTTCAGGCGGACGCAAGCGCCGCAACGCCGAAAGGATCCTGGCGGCGGCCGACATGGTCGCGGCCAACAGCGAATATACGGCGCGGCTGGCCGAATCCCTGGGCGTACCGAAGGACCGCCTCACCATCGTCCGTCCTTGTCCGGATTTCCCGGTCGACATGGCGGTCGCGGAGGATAAGCTGGCCGAGGTCCGCCAACGTTACGGCTTGGAAGGCATTTTTACGGTCCTGTCCGTCGGTCGCCTAGTGGCCCGGAAAGGTTTCGATATCAGCATCAAGGCCCTGGCAGAATTGAAGGGCCGCGGGCAGAAGGTCCGGCTGGTCGTCGTCGGTGACGGGCCGGAAAGGAAGCAGCTGGAAAAACTGGCAGCTGAACTCGGTGTGGCCGATGACGTCGTCTTCGCCGGAGCCGCGCCGGCGGCCGACCTGGCCGCACTGTACGCCGCCTGCGACGTGATGGTCATGGCGCCGAAAAGCCTGGGCGCCGACGTCGAGGGTTTCGGCATCGTCTATCTGGAAGCCAATCTTTTCCGCAAGCCGGTCATCGGTTCGCGCGCCGGCGGCGTGCCGGAAGCCGTGCTCCATGAAGAGACCGGACTGCTGGTCCAGCCCGGCGACGCTTTGGAACTGGCTGACGCCGTCCAGCGGCTGGTGAAGGACCCGGCGCTCCGGGATCGCCTCGGCCACAACGGCCGGCGCCGCGTGCTCAATGAATTCAACTGGCCCAAACAGGCGGCCGCGTTCAGCGCCGCCCTGGACCATATCACCGCCGACCAGCCTTGATGACCCTATGGACGCCAACACCGACCGCCAACCGGCCGTCAGCATCGTCATCCCGACCTACCAGCACGCCGGCGAGATCGCCGCGTGTCTCGACAGCATTTTCGGTCAGGCCTTCACTGACTATGAGATCATCGTGGTCAACGACGGTTCGACGGACGACACGCTGGAGGTACTGAAGCCGTACCTGGACCGGATCACGCTCATCAACCAGGAGAACCGCGGCGGCAACGCCGCCCGCAACCGGGGCTTCGACGCCAGTCGGGCGGACTTCGTGCTGTTCTGCGACGCCGACATCGTCATGCGCCCGGACATGCTGGAGAAGATGCTGGCCGCGCTGCGGGAGCACCCGGAAGCGTCGTACGCCTATTCGTCTTTTCGCTTCGGCTGGAAGGCTTTCCGGCTCTGGCCGTTCGACGCCGCCAAGCTGCGGCGGAACAACTTCATCCATACCACCTCGTTGCTGCGGCGGGCCGATTTTCCGCGTTTCGACGAGAAGATCCGCCGACTGCAAGATTGGGACCTGTGGCTGACCATGCTGGAACGGGGACACGTCGGCGTCTGGATACCGGAGTTCCTGTTCCGGGCCATACCGCACGTCGGCGGCATCAGCACCTGGGTGCCGGGCGTGTTTTATCGCATACCTTGGCGGAAATTCGGCATCCGCATCAAGACCGTGGAAAAGTTCCTGGAGGCCGAGAAGATCATGAGGGCCAAGCATAAGCTGGAGGGCTAGCTATGGACCTGTCCGTCGTCATCGTCAACTGGAAGGTCCGGGACCTCCTCAAGAAATGCCTGGAATCGGTCTACCTGGAAACGCGGGGGATCGAGTTCGAGGTCTTCGTCGTGGACAACGATTCGCGCGACGGCAGCGTCGAGATGGTGCTGCGCGATTTCCCGCAGGTCCAACTCATCGCCAGCAACCGCAATCTCGGCTTCGCCAAGGCCAACAACGAGGCCATCGCCCGGAGCAGCGGCGAGTTCGTCATTTTGCTTAATCCGGACACGGAGATCAGGGACAACGCCCTGGCCAAGCTCCTGGCGTTCATGCGCCGGACGCCGGCGGCGGCCATCGCCGGGCCGAAGCTGCTCAACACCGACGGCACGCTGCAGCGGTCGGTGCGCCATTTCCCGACCGTCTGGTCGCAGCTGCTCATCGGCCTCAAGCTGCACCATCTGCTGCCCCGGATCGGCGTCCTGCGCCGGTATCTGGCCGATGATCTCGATTACGGCCGCGCCGCCCCCTGCGATCAGGTCATGGGCGCCGCTTTCATGGTGCGCCGGACGCTTTTTCGGGAGATCGGCCTGCTCGACGAACGGTATTACATCTGGTTCGAGGAGGTCGATTTCTGCAAGAGCGCGGCCAATGCCGGGTTCCAGACCTGGTATACGCCGGAGGCCGTCGTCGTCCATCACGGCGGCGAGAGTTTCGGCCAGGTCCTCGGTCCGGTCAAGCAGCGAATTTTCAACAAAAGCTGCCGCCAGTATTTTTTGAAGCACCACGGCTGGCCGGCTTATCTTCTGCTGGCCGTTTTTCATCCTCTGTCCATGGCCCTGGCCTGGCTGGCCGAAGGCCGCCGCAGATCTGCCGCGCGGCCGGCAGGCGCCGCCGCGCCTTTGCCTGAACCGCTGCTGCGGGTGGCCGCGGCCTTCCGGGCGGCTTTCCCGCTGATCATCCTGTTCGAGATCCTGTCCTATTACGGCCTGGTCCTGCCGGCTTTTTCGGCAGCCGCTTTCGTCATCATCGTCGGCGCGGCCCTGGTCCTGGCCTTCGTCCGTTTCGACCTGGCGGTGCTGGTGCTCCTGGCCGAACTGTTCATCGGTTCCCAGGGCGGTTATCTGGTGTCCATCGGCGCGTCCAGCGGCACTTACGTTTCCCTGCGCCTCGGGCTGTTCCTGGCCGTCTTCGGCGTCTGGGCCGCCCGGACCGTCGCCGCGCTGCTCACGGCGGTGCTCCAGCAGCGCCGCCTGCCTGCCGGCAGGCAGGGTCCGGCAGGCCTGGAATGGCTGGCGGCGATGCGCCGCGGCCGCCTGCTTTGGCCTTATCTGGCCCTTTTGGCCGTGCTGGCCGCGAGTTCCGTTCACGGCGTCCTGGCCGGCAACGATTTCGGCAACGTTTTTTTCGACGCCAACGGTTACGCTTTCTTCGCCTTGTTCCCGGCCGTCGTCGCCGCGTTCGGCAAGCGGGGAACGGTCCTGGACGCGGCCGGCGTGCTGCTGGCGGCAGTGGCCGATTCGGTGATCAAGGCCCTGTTCGTGCTTTACGTCTTTTCGCACCGGATGTTCTACGCCGCGCCGTCGATCTACGTCTGGGTGCGGGACACGCGGGTCGGCGAGATCACCCGGATGGTCGGCGATTTCTACCGGGTCTTCTTCCAGTCGCACTTGTTCGCCCTGGTCGGCATCTTCACCCTGCTGCTCCTGGCGGCCTACGCCGGATCCTGGAAGAGCCGGCCGGCGCGCCTGGGTCTGTCCTTCGCCGCTGTCATGGCCACGGGGATACTGATGGGTTTCTCCCGCAGCTTCTGGTTCGGCGGCTTCGGGGCCACACTGGTCCTGGTCGTCATCCTGGTCTGGGGTCAGGCCGGCGCCGCGGTCTGGAAGCGGTTGCTCACGGGCGCCGCGGTCTGCGTCGCCGCCGCCGCGCTGCTGATCGTCATTTCGTATTCCCTGCCGTTCCCGCGCAAAGGGGCGCAGGTGTCGCTGGCATCGCTCCTGGGCGCTCACCTGCTCGACGACCTTGCGGGACCGGGCGACCACCCACGCCGTCGGGTGCAACTCGTCTGCCAGGGGCCAGGGTTTGGCCTGCCAATGATTGAAGGTGACGCCCAGCGTGTCGACGATCTTCCTGATGCCGCCGGACTCTGGAGTGGATGTCTTGAT
>CAYPMU010000052.1:0-2866 GCA_964411975.1 uncultured Gammaproteobacteria bacterium
CGGGAATCGTCCAGTTCCTGGAGGGCCGCCGCGATCTTGGCCCGGCCGCTCCGCTGGGACCAGGCCTCCAGCCGGCTCCCGGCGTCGGCGTGGATCATCGCGTCCGCCCGGCCGAAGCTCGAGAGCAGCGCGTCGCGCAGCAGTTCGGCCAGCAGGTCCAGCAGCCGTCCGGCCTGGGCCACGGTCTCGTTGAACGGCAATTTGGACGGCAGCGCCTTTTCCAGGATCGCCCAACGGTCGCTGATGCCGGCTTCGAGCAGGTCCAGCAGGGCCGCGCGGCGGCCCAACATCTCCTCGAGCCGGGACTCATCCCGGGCGAACTCCAGCGCCCGTCCGGGGCAGCCGCCGGCCAGCCTGGCCAGGAGGCCGGCACGGTCCGGCCGGAGGCCTTCGGCGGCCAGGGCCCGGACGATCTCGGCGGCGCGCACGCGGCCGAAATTAACGGTCTGACAGCGCGACAGGATCGTCGGGTAGACGCCGTCGGCGGACTCGGTCAGCAGGATGATCAGCGTTTTCTCCCTGGGTTCTTCCAGATTCTTGAGCAGGGCGTTAGCCGCTTCCTTGTTCAAGAACTGCGCGCCGTCGATGACCGCGACCTTCCAGCCCGTCGCGGCGCCTGGCCCGGACCGGGCGGAGATCAGCGCGCCGCGGGCCAGCCAGCCGCGCAGGGCGTGGATCTGGTCGAGCACGATGTCGGCATGAAGTTTGCCGCTCTTGGCGTCGCGTCCGCGTTCGACGATAAAAAAATCAGGGTGCCTCTCCAACGGGCCGCTGGCACCGAGCACGCGGCCGGCCAGCTGGCGGGCGACGGCCATCTTGCCGACCTGTCCGGCGCCGATGAAAAGGTAGGCATGAGCCAGACGGTCGGCCGCCAGGGACCGGTCAAAGAAAGAGATTATCTGCCCATGACCGATGACCGGCGATCCCGCCTCGCGCTTTAAATTGACCGCCTGATCCTTTACTCGGGACATACTCCAGGAGTATAGCAAATGAGCGTGATAGGGCAAACAAGAAATTATTCCGCTTATCCAAGCCAAAAAGATGGCAAATAATGTCTTCCAAATAGTGTCAGAAAGTATTGACAAGACGTCAATTTTGTGCTATATTTCCTTTACGTGCATCACGAGTTCCGTACCTTGACCCGAACCATCACTCACTTCCCACCGATAACAGGAGGATCCAAATGGCCACCGGTTTCCGCGTCCTCGGTTACGCTGATCTCGACACCGCCCACGCCTTCATCCGCGACTGCGAAGCCGAGGGGAACGAGGGCGTCAGCCCCGAGACCTACGGCACCCGCACCGCCGCCGGCGTCCACCGCCCGCAGCTCCCCATCCAGCACCGCGACCGCGGCTACCTCACGGAGGACGAGCTCATCGCCGCCATCGACGCCGGCATCAGCCCCGAGCAGTTCGGGGCCGAGGAGCTCGCCGACAGCGAGACCGACGAGCTGGACGAGATCGACGCGGACGCCGCGGACGAGCTCGACGGACCCGAGATGACGGACGACGGCGCCGACCGCGTCATCAGCGACGACGGCGCCCGCAGCGCCACCGAAGCCGGTTCGCCCGCCCTCATCCAGGACCTCCCGGTCCGCATCGGCAGCCGCCGCGAGCTGACCCGCCTCGGCGTCGAGCTCTACGAGCGGCGCTGCGGCCAGCGCGGGCACAACTCGGTCTCGTGGAAGGACAACGTCCGGCGGCGCAGCCAGTTCCTGCGCCACGCGCGCCGCTCCTAGCCCGACCACGGCAGTCCCCGCCTCAAACGACCCCCGATCCGCTCTGGATCGGGGGTTTTCATATCCGCCGCGGCACTGACGGCTAATTACTAAAAGTTATCCACAATCGGAGTCAAACGTCCCATTTTTCAGCTTAATAACGGCACATTTACAATAAAGTGTCAGCAGCTTGACACTTTTTTATTACTCCCCTACAGTCTCGCTGACCCATGGGCCGACACTAATTCATCGCGACAACAAAATATGCGGTATCAAAAGGCGTTACTGGTGAGCGGCGCCGCCGTGTTCATCATCGCCGCTTCGGCGCTCGCCGTCGCCGCGCAATCATTCGAACCTATGGCCGCCACCAGATCCAGGACCAAACAGCTTAACGACCGGCTCGACCAGGCCATCAAAGAAGAACTGGCCAAAGACTGCGTTCCCGGCGACGAGGCCGGCGGCGGCGGACCGTGCGCCGCTTCGCGGGCCAGGATCGACGGGTTGCATGACGAAGCCGCCCGGGCCGACGACGAACTGAAAGCCCGGCCGGCGCCGCTGCGCGAGACGGCGGTCAAGAACATAAAGAAATTCCGCGGCCGGAACGACCTGGCCGTCACTTACCAAGCGACCTCGGCCAATCCCTATCGGGACGACGGCGCGGTCATCGAAGCCTATGTCGACGACGATGCCTACGAGTATTGGATCGACCCGAGCAATGACCGTCTGGTCCAGGTGGGTCCGCACGCGCGTCCCGATCAGGCGCCACACAAGGTTGGACCGGAAAACCGTTTGCCCGTCTCCAGCCTGCGCGACCAGGCCGTCAGCCTGATCGCGGCGGTCTACCCCGGATTCGCCGCCCGCCGCAGCTCGCTGCATCCGCTGGAGGACAATAAAGCCAAACAGGTCTACTTCTTCCGCTGGGACGATTTCGCCGCCCCGGTCAAAGAATCGGAGATGCCTCCTTTCATCCAGGTCGGCCTTTACGCCGACGGACGGCTGGCCAGCTTCACGGATACCCTGAACAAATAACGTATTCACTTATGAAGCTCAGATCATTGAGGCTGACGGCGGCCCTGGGCCTGACGGCGATGCTCCTCGGCGCCGTGCCGGCGCGGGCGGCGGTCATCGGCGTCCAGGTCATGGCCAGCG
>CAYPMU010000052.1:2876-7031 GCA_964411975.1 uncultured Gammaproteobacteria bacterium
TACTTCACGGCCGCCGGTCCCAGCCAGTACTGGCACTGGGACAGCGGGGGCTACTGCGGCTGGCTGGGGACGTGGTGCCGGCCCGCTCACTACCGCTGGACCTACGACCACAACACCACCTACGGCTCGCTCAACTCCGCGGTCTGGAAGATCCCGACTGTCCAGCAGGTATTCTCCCGCGCTTACGCTTTCATCCCCCGCCGCAACGCCACCTGCCGCACCGCCTTCTATACGATCAGCTACGCCGGCGTTTCCGGCCAAGAGCAGGCGCTCGACCAGCTGCCCTATTACGATCAATGGGCGTCGCTGTTCTCCGGCCGGTCCTTCTACCTGGCCAGCGAGGTGCGCCTGGTGGACGGCCAGTTCGGCTGGAACACCTCGACCCTGGAGAAGATCGCCTTCGACGAAATAAAAATAGAATCCTGAAATTGAACATCGAAAGTGATCAGCGAACAACGATCGAAACTGCCGGCAGGCGTATATCCGTTCCTTACAATCACGATGACCGGCGGGGAAATGATCCTATTACGGTTCGTTGCCCCGCCAGGAATGGTGTCAGGCGGCAGCCGACGACGCCGCGAGTGGTTGTCCTGGACTTGACGGTCTTGGCGCCAGCGGCGGCCGAAGCGACAAGCATGGTCGCCTGACACCACAAGACAGAAGATCGGCCGGACCCTCGTGGGGGTCCGGCCGATCTTCGTTCGGGAAAAACTTACTTCTTATCCTTCTTAGGCTTCCTCTTCTCCCTTTTTTGCTGGGAATGGTTCCCCTTAGCCATATAGTTCAATAAAAAACCGAAGAATTATTCCTTGATGATATGCCGCACCCGGCCGACCTCGCCGCTGGTCAGGCGCACTTTGATGCCGCGCGGATGGAACGGCGAATTGGTCAGGATATCCTGCACGATGCCGTGAGTGATCTTACCGCTCCCCTGATCGGCTTTCAATATGATACCGACTTCCAGACCGGGCGCAATATCGGCCCTGTTCTGCCATTCTTCCATAGTCGTCATCTTTTCAGGCGCCGGACCCTGGCGACGAACTGGTCTCCCCGGTCGAACTCATTGACGAAGATGCCGAAGCTGGCGCAACCGGGCGACAGGAGTATGACGTCGCCGCGGCGTGCGAAAGCCCGGGCGACCTTCAGCGCCTCGGTCATGGACCGGACCAGGGCTCGCGGCGTCTTCACGCCGGCGGCGTCGAGGGCGGCGAGCATCTTCGAGGTGGCCGTGCCTTCGAACATGACCAGGTGCTTGGCATAGCGGCGCACGGCCGGCGCCCAGGCCTCGAAACGCAGGGCCTTGTCCGCCCCTCCGGCCAGCAGGATCAACCGGCGGCGGCCGCGGTGAAGCGTCTGCAGGGCGGCGATGGCCGCGTCGGGCGTCGTGGCCGTGGTGTCGTTGACGTAACGGACGCCCTGCCTGACGCCGAGATCCTCCAGCCGCCCGGGAACGCCGCGGAACCGCCGCACCGCGGCGGCGATGGTCTGGTCCGGCACGCCCATGGCGGACGCGGCGGCGCAGGCCGCCAGGACATTGGCGACGTTATGCCGTCCCGCTATCTTGATGGCCGTCAGGGGGAATAACACCCGTTTTTGCCCGGCCGCAGACATTACGACCTTGCCGCCGGAAATAAAGCAGGCGTCCGCCGACCGCAAGGGCCTGTCCGCGAACCACAGCACCCTCGGCCCGCCGGTTTTAGCCGCCAAAGCCGAGCCCATGGCGGCGACCCGGACGTCGGCGGCGTTCAGCACGGCGGTATCGCCGGCTCCCTGGAACATGACGTTGAGCTCTTTGGCCCGGGCGTAATCGTCCAGGTCGCGGTAGCGGTTCAGGTGGTCCTCCATGATATTGGTGATGACGCCCACCCGCGGGCTCAGACGGTGCTTTTCCAGGCTCTCCAGCTGCCAGGAGGACAGTTCCAGGACGATGGGGACCGGCGGCGCTCCTCTGCCGGCCCGCTCCAGGAGGCGGTCCAGGGCGTCGAGCGGCGAAATGCGGATATTGCCGCCGACGACCGTGCCGCGGTCATGGGACCGGCAGATCTCCGCCAGCAGCGTCGTGGTCGTGGTCTTGCCTTTGGTGCCGGTCACGGCCGTTATCGGGTACGGGCAGAGCAGGAAAAAAATGCTGATGTCGGTCTCGACCGGAACTCCCCGGCTCTGGGCCAGGGAAAGGAAGGGGTTATCCCGCGGCACGGCCGGATTGCGTATGACCATGTCGGCGCCGGTGAAATCCTTTTCCGCGTGGCTGCCGAGGGAGTAGACGACCTTATGGACGGCCGGCGCGTCGGCTTTTTTCAGGCAAGCGGCATAGGCCCGCTCCAGCTCGGCGACGGAATCGGCCAGGCTGGCCGCGTCCTTGAGGTCGGTCACGGTCACCGCGGCGCCTTGCCGCAGCAGCCATTTGGCCATGCCCGCGCCGCCGCCATGAAGTCCCAGGCCCATGACGGTGACCTTTTTGTCTTTGAACCAATCGACGGTATACATATTGGAGTTTGGAAGTACTGGAACTCTGGAGTTCGGGAGTGCTGTGCTGAAACAACCTTTCGTCGCTTCAGTACTCCAGCTCTCCCGCGCTCCCCGGCTCCCGTTACCGATGCCGGTGGCCCATATGCCCGGCATGCTCCAGGAAATGACGGCGGGAGGAGCGCACCTGGATCATGGCCCAGGCCACTTGCGCCCACATGCCCAGGTATTCGGCCAGACCCCGCCACACGCCGACCTTCTGCATCTTGCGGCGGATCTTCAGTCCGGGCAGCACGGTGAAGCCGTAGGGCAGGCCATTGACGCGGCAGAAATAGTTCAGCGCGGTCTCGACCTTGAAGCCGTGCAGGTATCTTTCCGGCATGATGTCGAAGACCTCGCGGCGCAGGGACCGCTCGCCGCCGACCAGCGGCAGGCGCTTGGCCCAGGCCGTCCAGAACGGACCGCGGTCGCGCAGGCCGACGTTCATGTAGCGCGAGCCGTCGAGCACCGGCCGGAGCAGCCGGGCGATGTGGTCGGCGGTCAGGCCGATCAGGTCAGCGTCGAAAAAACAGAGGAACGGCGCGTCGGTGTGCATGACGCCGTGGGCCAGGGCCGCCCCTTTGCCCCGGTTGCGCGGCAGTTCATGAACGAGGGTGGCTCCGGCCTCGCGGGCGGCGCGGACCGTGCCGTCGGTGGAACCGTCGGAGACCAGGATGACCTCGTCAAAAAAACCGGCGGCCACAACGGTCCGGATGACCTGACCGACGGTCGCCTCCTCGTTGAACGCGGGCACGATGGCCGCGACCCTGGGGCGCTCCATATTCGTTCACTTGCTCCTGAGCGTCAGTTCGTACAGCACCTCTTCGGCCCGCCTCAGGTTATTCTTGGTCTGGTCGAATTTGGTGCGCAGATAGCCGCCCAGGTCCATTTCCAGGAGCTCGGCGACGACGTCCTCGATCAGCTCCTTGATCGCCTTGACCTCGGCCAGCTTGCCTTCGGTGGCCAGCCGCACCTGGCGCCGCTGCATCTCGCCGGTCAGGTCGGTCAGGCCGGCCAGGTAAACGTCGTAATCGATATGGTCGCGCTCGATCTTGCCGATGGAGCCGTCGGCCAGATACTGGCGGTACAAACGGTCCTCGACGTACTCTTCGAGCGCGGCCCGGAACGAACCTTCGCCGGCCAGGTCCGGCTGGACCTTGATCGCCGCCTCGACGTCGCCGATGCGCGCCTCTGCCTCGGCCAGCAATTTAGCCGCCGCGGCCGCGTCGTCGCGGTGCAGCGCGAAAATGGCCCGCTTGGCGGCGGAGATGGCGTCCGAGGACAGTTTGATGATCTCGCGCCGGCCGGCCTCGTACGCGGTCAGCTGCTTCCTGATGTCGGCAAAAAAATCACGATCCAGCATATTTCTCAACGGCCGTAAGTATAAGATTGTTTAAGATTAGCCTTATCGGTCCCGAAAATCAACCCCCTGGAAACACACTCCGTATTTCCGACCCACCTCAAAAATTTTAGACCGCGGTCCACGCGGGCGACGGACGATCGCTTCATTTCCGGCGGCCGGATCGAACCTTTACATCCGAGGCCCGCCTGTCAGACGATCCCCGCTTCCGCCCGCGGGACTCCGGCCGCGGCAACGTACAGGTGTCAGCCCGCACCAATGAGGGTAAGAGAGGATCGTCGGAATAGTCA
>CAYPMU010000053.1:0-7001 GCA_964411975.1 uncultured Gammaproteobacteria bacterium
TGACGCTGTTGTGGTCCAAGATCCGTTCCGCCTCCGGCGGCGCCCGGCGCCAGCTGACGGCTTTCGCCGCGGCCTGGGTCATCGGGCTGGTCCTGGCCACCGCCACCAACTTATTCCTGCCGGCGGTGACCGGCCAGCAGGAATGGAACCGGCTCGGTCCCTACGCCGCGCTGTTCTTCGTGTTGCTGTTCGGTTATGCCGTGGCTCGCCACGAACTGTTCAACATCACCCTGCTGGCCGCGGAAGTGATGGTCTTCACCCTGCTGCTCCTGTTCGTCCTCAATTTCAGCCTGACCATCACCCCCCTCAATCAGGCCGTGGCCGCGGTCTCCGTCGTCATCGGCCTGGTCCTGGGCTACCTGCTGATCCGCAGTTTCAAGCGCGAATGCATCCAGCGCGACGACGTCCAGGGGCTGGTCGACCAGCTCAGCGCCGCCAACAAGCACCTGCGCGAGATGTCCGAGGCCAAAAGCGATTTCATTTCCATCGCTTCGCACCAGTTGCGTACGCCGGTCTCGGTCATTAAAGGCTACCTGTCGCTGATCCTTGAGGGCAGCTACGGGCCGACCTCGCCCGCCGTCCGGGAGAAGCTCGAACAGCTGTCGGAGATGAACGAACGTCTGGTCACGCTGATCAACAACCTGCTCAACGTTTCGCGCATCGAAAAAGACACCGTGGAATTCGAGTGCGTCGAGGCCGACATCGTCGGGCTGGTCCGCAAGATGGTCAACGGCATGGGCATCAAGGTGCGGGACCGCCGGATCAAGATGGCCTTCATCGAGCCGCCGCGGCCCGTGGTCAAGGCTTATGTCGACGTCGACAAGCTGATCGAGGTCATCAGCAACCTGCTCGACAACGCCATGAAATACACCGAAGCGGGTTCGGTCGAGGTCAGCATCGACGACAGCGGCCACGGCGACGACGTGGTCATCCGGGTCAAGGACACCGGCTCCGGCATGCGGCCCGACGACATCTCGCATATTTTCGAGAAATTCTTCAAGCCGTCCAAGCCCAACGGCACGCGCCAGGCCGGCATGAGCATGGGCATCGGCCTGTTCATCTGTTCCAAGTTCCTGCACAGCATGGGCGGCAACATCTGGGTCGAGTCTACGGCTCCCGGCCGGGGCACGACCATGGCCATCAGCCTGCCCAAGCGGGCCAGCGCCGTCTGCGCGGTACCCAAGAACCCCGCCGCCGAGCCGCCCGCGGCGGCCTGATATGTTCGAACAGCTGTCCCGCTACTTCATTCAGAACAACATCATCCTGACCGCGGTGCTCGCTTTCGGGCTGGGCACGTGGGTCTATTTCGACCGTCGCCGCGACGCCCGCAACATGACTTTAGGCGGCCTGCTCGCGGCCGTATCCCTCTGGTCTTTCGCGCTCGTACTTTGGCGCGTTTCCGACGCCGGCTGGCAGGCGCTGTTCTGGCTGCGCTCGCTGTTCTTCATAGGTTCGGCGCTCCCGGTCCTGTACCTGTTCTTCGCCTACACTTATCTGAACGAACGTCAGCCGCGCCGCCTGATCCAGGTGGCGCTGTTGTTGCCCAGCCTGGCGCTGTGCTGGATCGCCTTCGGCACCGACCTGCTGGTCCGGGGCGACGGCGTCGGCCGCCTGTCTTTCGGCATCGGCCGTTCACTTTTTGCGGTCCATTTCGCCGCGTATACCATCACCGCCCTGGCGATATTCCTCCTGGCGGTCCGGCGGAACAAGCTGCTCGACCGCGGCAAGATGATCTCCATCCTGGTCGGCACCATCCTGTCCTTCGACGTCATCTTCAGCGTGCTCTACGGCTCGCGGCTCGTGGCCGAGACCGATTACTTCTGGGTCGGCAACGCCGCCATGCTCCTGGGCATGTTCATCATCGCCGTCTCCGTGCTGCGCAGCCGGTTCATCGTCGACCTGCGCCTGGTCAGCGTGCAGGTCTTCGTCCTGGTGGTGCTGTTCGTCGTCGTCGCCGACATCGTCGTGGCCCAGACCATGCTGGATTTCAGCCTGCGCCTGGTCATCCTGCTGGTCCTGGTCTTTTACGGCGTGGTCACCAGCCGCAACCTGGTCCATGAGGTGCGCCACCTGCGACAGATCGAGGCCATGAACGAACACATCACCCAGATGAACGGACGCCTGCTCGAGGCCGACCGCTGCAAGACCAGGTTCGTTTCGCTGGCCTCACATCAGTTCCGTTCGCCTCTCGGCGGCATCCGCAGTTACCTGGACATGCTGCTGGCCGGCGATTTCGGGCCGCTCAGCGACAGGCAGAAGGAGGTCATCGGCCTGAATCTGGGCGTCTGCGGCCAGCTGCTCGAGACCATCGAGACCTTCCTCAGCGCCTCCAAGATCGAGCTGGGCAAGCTGGAGCTGTACAAGTCCGAGACCAAGCTGGCGGACCTGGTCGGCCGCGTCATCGCCGGCGTCAAGCCGCTGGCGGACAAGAAGAAATTGGATGTCGCGTCCGAAGTCCCGGATTCGCTGCGGCCGGTCTATTGCGACGCCGGCAAAATGTACCACGTGCTGATGAACCTGCTCGATAACGCCGTTAAGTACACCCAGGAGGGCCGGATCACGGTCCAGGCCTCGCAGCGGGGCGACCGGGTCGAGGTCAGGGTCCAGGACACCGGCGCCGGATTGGCGCCGGAAGAGGTCGGACATCTGTTCGAGACCTTCGAAAGGGGTTTGGCCGGCGTCACCCTGAACAAGGACGGGTCCGGCCTGGGGCTGTTCATCGTCAAGAACATCGTCGAGGCCCACGGCGGCCGGGTCATCGTCGAATCCCCGGGCAAGGGCCGGGGTTCGACCTTCGGTTTCAGCCTGCCCCTGGCGGCGGCCCCGTCAGCGGTGGCCTCGCCTTTTTTGACACAAAAATAGCCGATGGTATAATCTGCGGTGTCTTTAAATAAAGCGCGGGCGGATCGGAGCCGCCACGCGGCCAGGACGCCGAGGTTTGACGGTCTCATCCGTTCCTACGTCGGATGATCCGGCGGTCCGCCAGGACCGCTCAGTTTTTATTAATAATTATGTTTCAGAAAAATCCTATGCCAAGCCGTGAAGGAGGTATCGAGGCCGAAACGGTCATCGCCGCCGGAGTCAAAGTCGAAGGCGATTTCACCAGCCAGGGCAACGTCATGATCGAGGGCGTGGTCGAGGGCAGCATCAAGACCGAGCGCGACCTGCGCGTCGGCGAGAAGGCCAGCATCAACGCCAACGTCATCGCCGCCAATGCCGTCGTCGCCGGCGAGGTCCGCGGCAACGTCGTGGTGTCCGAGCGCCTGGAGCTTGAGCCGACGGCCCGCATTTCCGGGGACATCAAGACCAAGACGCTGGTCGTGGCCAGCGGCGCCGAAGTGAACGGGCATATCGTCATGGGCGCGGAAGGCGCGGCCAAGAACGGTTCCGCCCAGGACCGCATCAAGAAGGCGGCGGCCAAGGCCGTCGAGAATTCTGGTCAGGCCTCCGAAAAAGAGCCGGCAGCCAGTTTCTTCGGTTAGTCCGGGCCGGCATTCGACGACAACGGCGGCGCCTGCCGCCGGCCAAATCCGGTGGATCCCCGGTCAGCGGATCCGGACCGCGGCGGTTGCCGCGGGACCGGGACTCCTGATCGCGGTTCGCGCGCGGGCCGTTCCGCGGCCGAACACGCATGTATTACTATATCTACGACAGCTTCCTGGCTGACAGGAAGCATGAGCGCGTCCTGGCGGCGATCGAGACCAGGCTGACCGATCTCGGCATCGCCGGGAGGATCGGCCGTTTGACGCCGTTCACCAACGCCCGCGGCCTGGTCCGCGACGAGACGCGCCGCGGCGCCAAGACCATCGTCGTCGTCGGCGACGACGGGACCGTCGCCCAGGTCGTCGGCGGCATCGGCGACGCCAGCATCACCCTGGGCATCATTCCGGTCGGCGCGTCCACCAACATCGCCGACTCGCTGGGTATCCCTTACGGCGCCGACGCCTGCGACGTCTTGTCGCGGCGGGTGACCCAGCAGATCGACCTGGGGCTGATCAACGGGCAGTATTTCCTGTCCGAGGCGCGCCTGCCGCCGGGGAATTTCACCGTCGAGGCCGAGGGCAGTTTTCGCATCTCCTCGCTCGTAGCCGACAGCGACGTCGTCATCAGCAACCTGCGCGGCATCGATACGGCGCTGGCCGGGCAGGCCAGCATCAAGGAGCCCGGCGATCCCCAGGATGGCTGTCTGGACGTCCTGATCGTGCCGCGTCAGGGACGGGTGGCGAAAGCGTTCCGGGGCCAGGCGGCCAGTTCGACCGTCATTCCGCTGCGCAAATTGCACGTGAAGAGCGACGAGCCTTTCGCCGTCAGCGTCGACGGACGCAAGACGACATATAATGACCTGGTCATCGAGATCGTTCCGGGCCGGCTTAAGGTCATAACCGGCAAGGAAAGGCTGTTCGCCGAAGCGTGAGCAACTTGCGCCGATCCAGGAATTAAGGTAGTTTAGCAGCCACCAGGCCCACGCGCCCAGGCCCGTTTTCCGGAAATGGACCTCGGCGTGCGGACGTGGCGAAACTGGCAGACGCACCAGCTTGAGGGGCTGGCGAGGGCAACCTCTTGAGGGTTCAAATCCCTCCGTCCGCACCACCTCCCCGAATCCGACGAAGTCGGGTTAGGGGAGGTGGTTTTAGACTCGGAGGATTTGAAGGGTACAGCCGCGAGTGCCTAGTATGGCACTCGCGGATGACCCGGGCTCCGGAGGAGGATTCGCAAAGAGGAATTCCAGCGAATCCGGGGGAGGGGAAATCCCTCCGTCCGCACCATCCCCCGTCGCTCCGGCAAAGCCGGAGCTATGGGGGATGTTTGTTTTCCATGACGGGGGATGCCCCACGACTTGTCCCCCGAAGCTTCAGCGAAGGGGGAAGCCTTGGCGAAGTGGGGCTTGTCACGAGTTCGGAGATTTGAAGGCCTGTTCGCTTTAGGCTATAATGCCGATGATGGCGGCAGGAGGAGCGGCTCGCCGTTGTTGACCATCACGGACGATTAGCTCAGCTGGTTAGAGCGGGCCGCGCCGTCTCGTTCATATCTTTACATCCTCTGGTGGGGGCGTATGGGCATGTGGCTCAGTTGGTTAGAGCGCCTCGCTTACACCGAGGAGGTCGGTGGTTCGAACCCACCCGTGCCCACCAGAGGACATAAAGAAGTGTCGCGGCCAGGTCGTAGGTTCGACTCCTACATCGTCCACCACATTCAAACGATCCAACAGCCAATTCCTATATGATGGGCATCATCGGACGGGTAGTCGGCGGCATCATCGCCGTCATCGCGGGCATCCATCTGGTCGTCAAGACCGAATGGTATCTGGAGAATTTCGGGACCAGCGAATGGGCGGAACAGAAGTTCGCCTCGTCCGGCGGATCGCGGATGTTCTATAAATTGATCGGCATCATCATTATCATGGTCGGTTTTCTGGCGGCGACCGGGATGCTCGGCGGTTTCCTGATGGGCACCGTCGGCAGGCTGTTCGGTCCGCCAGTATAAAGACATCCCTATGGTCTATATACCAACCGGAAAGGAACTCATCGATCCGTTCGGCTTGCTGGACGAGGCCGGCCTCAGGTCCGGAATGAAAGTGGCTGATTTCGGCTGCGGCACGGTCGGTCACTACGTTTTTCCGGCCTCCAAATTGGTCGGTCCGGAGGGCAAGGTCTATGCCGTGGACATCCTCAAGTCCGTGCTGGGCGCCATCACCAGCCGGGTCAAGATCGAGAGCGCCAACAATGTCGAGACGGTCTGGGGCGATCTGGAGCGTCCGAACGGGATCAAGCTGCCCGACGGGGCCCTGGACATGGGCTTTTTGGTCAACAATCTTTCGGGAACGACGCAGCGCGAGGTGATGATCAAAGAGTGCGCCCGCATGGTCAAACACGGCGGCCGGCTGCTGTTGGTCGACTGGAAGCCGACCGGCCTGAGCTTCTCCCCCAATCCGGCGCTGAAACTGAGCGCCGAGGAGGCGCAGAAATTGGCCGAGAGCGCCGGCCTGGTGCTGGAAAAGATCCTGTCGCCCGGCAAGTACCACTACGGCCTGCTGCTGCGCAAGCCCTGAGTTCGATCGCCTGAAGCCGACCCGTCCCGCGGCCGCGCCGGACGGGTTTTTGATCAGGCCGTCCTCGGTCAGGGGCCACTTTGAAAAATAATATATTCCACGAGCGAGGCGCTCTTTTTGTCCGACCGTTTCAGGTCGGCGAAAAGCCGCGCCGAGCGGCCCTCTTGCGTTTTTCACCGCCTTTCTTTAGAATTCCAATTCGTCATACTCCCCGTTGAATTATGGATTTCCTTCGAGGTTTCGCCCCATTCCTGGATTACCATTACTGGTTCAACCCCCGGCCGGTGCCGCTCGGGCCGTCCCTGGTCGGCGGCATCGCCGCGTTCTTCGGCTGGTTCCTGGTCGTGGCTCTGGTGTTGTTGCTGATCGCCCGCGGCCTGAAGAAAGAGGAGCCGCTCCGGTCCGGCATCTTTCGCAAGTTCGCCCGGCTGATGGGCTATACCGGCGGCATCGGTCTGGTCCTGCTGCTGTTCGCCTATGAACAGCTGCCGCTGCTGGGCATGCGTTTCTGGGTGCTGTTCCTGTTCATCCTGTTCCTGGTCTGGCTGATCCGCATCATCGCCTATGTCGTTCGGGATTATCCCCGGAGGAAAGCCGAGATCAATGAACGTCGCCGCCTGGAGAAGTACCTGCCCGGCTCGGACAGGAAAAGATGACCGCGGCCGTCATTCCGGCGCGGCGGCCGGCGCCGACCTCGGTCTGAGGGGCGAGGCGATCGCCGCGCGTTACCTGGAATCATCCGGCTGCGTCCTGCTGGAGCGCCGCTGGCGGTCGACGAAGACCGAAACCGGAGAGATCGATCTCATCGTCCGTGAAGGCGATGAGATCGTTTTTGTGGAGGTCAAGACGCGACGGACCGCGGATTTCGGTTTTCCTGAAGAGGCGGTCACGGCCGGCAAACGCGAGCAGCTGCGCCGCACGGCCGCGGCCTATCTCCAGGAACGCGCTGAAG
>CAYPMU010000054.1:0-6996 GCA_964411975.1 uncultured Gammaproteobacteria bacterium
ATGCGGAAATCGATGACCGCCTGGCGCAGCACGCGCTTGACGTCGGCCAGGGGGATCTCCTCGCCGGCCAGATATTTGTTCATCATGGCCTCGTCGCCCTCGACGATGGCCTCCATCAGTTTGGCGCGGTGTTCCTCGACCTTCTCCTTCAGGTCGGCCGGAACATCGGTCTCCTCGACGTCCTTGCCCAGATCGTCCTTATAGACGTGAGCGCGGCGGGTCAGGATATCGACGATACCGACGAAATTCTCCTCGGTGCCGATCGGCAGCTGCATGGCGTAGGCGTTCCTGGTCAGCCGGTCATGGATGGACTTGAGGTCGGCGTAAAAATCGGCGCCCATGCGGTCGAGCTTGTTGATGAAGCAGAGGCGCGGCACCTTGTAGTCGTCGGCGTAATGCCAGTTGGTCTCGGACTGCGGCTCGACGCCGGCCACGCCGTCGAAGACGACGACCGCACCGTCCAGGACGCGCAGCGAGCGCTTGACCTCGACGGTGAAGTCGATGTGCCCGGGGGTGTCGATGAGGTTGATCTGGTGGTCCTTCCAGAAACAGGTGGTGGCCGCGGCGGTGATGGTGATGCCTCGCTCGCGCTCCTGTTCCATCCAGTCCATGGTCGCTTCGCCTTCGTGCACCTCGCCGATCTTGTGTTTCTTGCCGGTGTAGAAGAGCACGCGTTCGGAGAACGTGGTCTTGCCGGCGTCGATATGGGCGATGACGCCGATGTTGCGGACCTTGTCCAGGGTGAATTGTCGTGGCATAGAGATCGAGGGTTGGCGGAACTTTAACGCGCGAAGTGGGCGAAGGCGCGGTTGGCCTCGGCCATGCGGTGGACGTCCATCTTCTTCTTGATGGCGTCACCCTCGTTGTTGGAGGCGGAAACGATCTCGTCGGCCAGCTTCATGGACATCGGCTTGCCCTTGCGGCTGTCCGCGGCCGCGATCAGCCAGCGGAAAGCCAGGGCCACGCGGCGCTCGCCGCGGACCGGGGTCGGGATCTGGTAGTTGGCGCCGCCGACGCGCTTGGACTTGACCTCGACGGTCGGCTGGAGGTTCTTGAAAGCGCGATCGAAAACGTCCAGGGGGTCGGCCTTGGTCTTCTCGGCGATCTGGTCGAAGGCGCCGTAGACGATCTTCTGGGCCGTGGTCTTCTTGCCCTGGCGCATGACGTAGTTGATGAACTTGGCGACGGTCTGGTTGCCGTACTTGGGGTCCGGCTTGATGTCGCGTTTTGGAGCCTGTTTGCCGCGCATAGGAGTTCAGGGACTAGGAAGTTTTCTTAGGGGCCTTGGCGCCGTAAAGCGAGCGGCCGCGCCGGCGGCCTTCGACGCCCTGGGCGTCGTAAACGCCGCGAACGATGTGATAGCGGACGCCCGGCAAGTCCTTGACCCTGCCGCCGCGGATCATCACGATAGAGTGCTCCTGGAGGTTGTGACCGACGCCCGGAATGTAGGCGGTGACCTCCATGCCGTTGGACAGACGGACGCGGGCGACCTTGCGGAGCGCCGAGTTCGGCTTCTTCGGAGTGGTGGTCGTCACCTTGACGCAGACGCCGCGCTTGTAAGCGGCGCCGCGGGAAAGTTCGGTCTTCCGCCGATGCAGCGTATCGAGAGTGAACGTAAGCGCCGGGGTCTTGGACTTGGACTTCGACTGCTGGCGGCCGCGCCGGACCAGTTGGTTCATTGTTGGCATAAAATAAATAAAAACCGTGATTCGGTTTTATCCGCGGGCGGGCTGAAAGAAAAAGCCACGGGATCCTTCAAGCGCGCGGCGCAAATAAAAAAAAGAATTCAGCTTTCGTTGGCCTAGATTATCACGGGGTCCGGCAGTCGTCAATAGTGCGGTCCGACGGCCGGGTCAGAGCCCGGCCAGGCCGAAAAACGCGCCGATGGCCGCGTTAAAGAATCGTCCGAGCACCGATGAGGGCAGAAAAGAATCGGCTATGATCAGCATAAAAAGCAGCATCGGCCCCTGGCGCTCCAAAAAGATCAGGGTGTCGCGGTATTTCGGCGAATCCAGCAGGGCTTCCAACAGCCGCGACCCGTCGAGCGGCGGCAAGGGCAGCAGGTTGAAAATGCCCAGGACGACGTTGATCGTGACCAACTGGGCCAGGAATATGACGAGCAAGTTCTGGACAGGCAGGCCGACCACGTCCAGCGCCGTCTTCAGCAGGACGAGATAGATCACCGCGCCCAGGACGTTGGAAACCGGTCCGGCCAGGGCCACGAGGCTCATCCCCCACTTATGATATCTGAGGTTATAAGGATTGGTCGGTACGGGCTTGGCCCAGCCGATGACGGGGAATCCGCTGATCATGCCCAAAAGCGGCACCAGTATCGTGCCGACGGGATCGATATGGGCCAGCGGATTGAGCGTGAGCCGGCCCAGGCGCTTGGCCGTGGAATCTCCCAGCCAGTAGCTGACCAGCGCGTGGCAGAATTCGTGCGCGGCCAGCGATATCAGGAGGGCCGCGACGGTGATCAATAGCGTGACGATTGCCATAACTTTTTTGGGCTTCGGTCCCGGCCGGCGAGGCTTGCCAAGTCGGCGGACCCGTGCTAAAGTGCGGGCACTAACTTATCGAGATGCCGCTTTATGTCCAGAGTCTGTGATCATTGCGGACGCGGTTCGAACCGGGCCGTTTCCCGCAGTCATTCCAACATCGCCACCAAGCGCCAGCAGTTCGTCAACCTCCAGCCCCGCTCCGTCGATGGCCAGCGGCAGAAGGTCTGCACCCGCTGCGTCCGCACGCTGACCAAGAAGGTCAAGGCGTGACCACCAGGCATTGTCGCAGAAAAAGACGATGTTATCAAACCGGCCGGCCCTGAGGGCCGGCCGGTCCGTTCTCCGCGCTTCCAGCACCGCCCGTACGTGCCAAACAAGAAAAAACCGCCACCTTACAGGTGCCGGTTTTTTCCTGGTCGGGCTAGGCGGAGTTCCGCCTCTCCCGCCGCCGCTGGACCGTCGTCATGCGGCGGCTCCTTCGGCGGCCCCGGGTCATCCGCGACGTGCCCTACTCGGCACGTCGCGTCCGTACCCTTCAACTCCGCCCGTCTATGCCAAGCAAAAAAAGAGGCCATCACCGCGCTGGTGATGGCCTCTTTTTGGTCGGGCTAGGCGGAGTTGAACCGCCGACTCACCCACCCCAAGGGTGTGTATTACCGCTATACTATAGCCCGTCGTAAGTTTTTTTATTTAAAGAACTCCACCCCGACATCCATGTTTTGGCTGATTCCAGATGGGCCTGGAGCCCGCAGTGCGGGCTTCCGGTCATCACGGTTCGGTCAACGAGTCCCGTGTCCTGTCCCCAGCTTTTGGCCGAGGATCGGCTTTCGCCCGGAACGGTCCGGCGGACGGAGACCGTGAAGATGAAGGGCCGCTGGAATTCGCTCATTCCGCCCACGGGCGGTTTGAAGGAAGAATTCCTTTGCCAGGAAGATTGACCCAAAACATTGTAAACGTCAACGTGAAGTTCACCTTTACCTTACCAGAACGGCCGATATTACTCAATCTGGCGGTCAAGCCCTGACCTGGTCTTTTTTTAGGCTTAAATGAGCTGAATTTAAGACTTTTTCCCCAGTACGACCCGATCTATCCACTTACCCACCAAAGAAGCCGCCAGCGGGGTTTCCTTTAGTCCCCGGATGATGGCATCGACCGACTCAGCGTCGCTGACGTAGTTCTCCTTATAGTATTTCAACCTCAGGACCACGTCTTCCTTGCCCAGCTCCGGATGGAACTGGATGCCGTACATGCCGCTCTGCGGAAAGGTGAAAGCCTGGACCGGACAGGTGGCGGAACCGGCCAGCAGAACGGCGCCGGCCGGCAGGACCGAAACCCTGTCGCTGTGGCCGGTCTGGACCCAAAACGACACCGGCATGTCGGCGAACAGCATGTCGTCTTTGGCCGCCTCGCACTTGGTCACCAGTATCGACCCGACCTCCATGTGTTCGCGGTCACGGATGACCTGGCCGCCGAAGGTCTTGGCCAGGAACTGGGCGCCCCAGCAGGATCCGAGCACTGGCAGATCCCGCGTCCTGGCCTCCCGGATGAAAACGGACAGGCTCTTGACGTTAGGGACGTCGTCCAGCACGGAAAAATCGCCGCTGCCGCCGATGAGGACGCCGTCGTAACGGCCGATCCCGGCGCTATCGAGGGGTTTCTCCAGCAGGTCATGGCTCTGGACCAGTTCGTCGGACAGCCCGCCGCTGGTCTCGAAACAGGTGATCTCGTGCAATTTCATCTGCCGGTCCTTGCGCACCTGCACCAGCAGCAGCTTCATGTTGTCCCGGGCCTTTTTCTCCGGCATATGCTGAATAAGGATAGAAGCGTCGGACATCTTTGTCAATCGTCACACATAGGAAAAGAACGGTCCGCGACAGCGGACCGTTCCAGACGGATCGACCGAGGATCTGGTCGGCCCGCGCCGGCAGTCGCCGCGGGCCGGAAAATTCAATATGCAGGCGCGGATTCAGGCGCGGGCGCCGGCGCGTTGACCGGAACCGTTTCGAAGACCGGAGCGGCATTTATGACGGACGCCGGCGCCTGGACCTGCGGATCGGCGCCGAAAGGACAACCGGCCTTGTCCGCAAGTTCTTTCAGAGGTATCGCCCCCGAGAGGCGGCTGTCGTCGGCGAAGACCCAGGTCGGATAACTGTCCACGCCGGCATCCTTGCAGGCCTGGACCTGCTCCCGCGGGTCGCCCGGAACCGAACATTCGACGTAATCGATCATGGAAAAAGCGGCGCCGAACAGCTTTTTCTGTTCGTTGCAATGGGCACACCAGTAAGCGCCGTACATCTTGGCGCCTTTTTCTTGCAGGCAAGCGGCCAGCGCCTCGGCCTCGGGGCCGCCGCCTTCGCCCCCGGTCCGGCTCACGTAGATGACCGAACCGATGACGAAAACTATCACCAGGATGATGATCGCGGTCAGGATGTCGGCGCGTTTGTCGTTCTTCAATATTGCCGCCATATTCACGTCTTGTTGTGTTCAGGGATAAGAAAAGGTGCCGGGCAAATTTTCGGAGCCGAAAATCCTTACCGGCACCATCCACGAAAGCTGCTGCTTCCTGCCTTGACCTGCGGCCGTGAAACCGCTGGTCGGCGCGACTCGGTTTTTGAGAGCGATCCGTTGGGGGCTTCCATTGCTTGGGATACGGACCTCAGCTCACGACAAGACTCCATCAGTTTAACACCCGTTATACCAACCCGCAAACCCTGAAGTGTGGATAAAAAACCGGCGACAGCAGCCGCCGACCAGCGTCAGTACCAACAACACGGCGAGCGGCAGGCAAAAACCCAGAACGCCGGCGCCAGCCAACAACAACAGGATGGTCAACCAGAACATGGGCATGACGGTCTCCTTTGAAAGAACGCTGGATCCAACCATGGGAACGACCGACTGTGGATCCGACCCGTGACGACCATGATAACGCGTCGCGGGTGAAATGAATACTCTCCCGAGCTGACGCCCGGGTCGTCTTGCGGCGGCGAACAAAAACCCCCGCCGGGCGGGGGCTTGGGCGGCGGACGGGTAACGCCGCTACTCCTTGATGGTGAACCTGGTGAAGGACGGCGAGTATTTGACCAGCTCTTCCGGCTTGAACCAGACGCCGATCTCGGCCTGGGCGTCCTCGGGCGAGGAAGAGGCGTGGATCAGGTTGAAGACGCCGATGGCCTTCTCGTCGGCGTGGCTGTAGGAGACGTGGGCGAAATCGCCGCGGATGGTCCCGGGCGCGGCGGCCTTGGGTTCGGTGGCACCGACCATCTTGCGCACCACCTCGATGATCTCGACGCCCTCGAGGCAGATGGCCACGATCGGGCCGGACATGAGCATCTGGATCATCAGGTCGCGGATCTTCTCGCCGCGGCGCTTGGCCAAGTCGTCGGTGTAATGCCGGCGGGCCGTCTCGAGTTCGGAGACGAGCAGTTTGAGGCCGACGATCTTGGCGCCGACGCGCTCGAAACGGTGGATGACGTCGCCGCAGATGCCGCGATCGAGGGCATCGGGTTTAAGCAGGACGAGAGTGCGTTGGATCATATCCTTGATGGATTATGTCGGACGGCATAGGCCGGTCCAAGTCAGTGGCAGTATATGCCGTCCGGAGCCGTATTTCAAGTATCGGCGGCGTCACTCCAGGCGCCAGCTGAACGGTCCCGACGCCCCGCCGCGCCCTGCGGCGGTGAAGACGACGCGCAGGTCGCCGTCAAGGTCGGTCCGCCAGACGCGCACCCCGGCGGCTTGCAGACGGCGAAGCAGGGCGAAGGCCGGGTGGCCGTAGGAATTGCGGCCGACCTCGATCACGGCCAGTTCCGGCCGCGCGGCCCGCAGCCAGGCGGCCGAGGTCGAACGGTTGCTGCCATGGTGGGCGACCTTCAGCGCGCGAGCAGCCAGCGGCGGAGCCGCGGCCAGGACGCCGTCCTCGGCCTCGGCGGTGGCGTCGCCGGCGAACAGGACGGCCCCGCATTCCGGCGACGATGCCGGCCGTTCGCCGGGACCGCCGCAGAACGCCGTGAGCCTCATGATCAAGGACAGGCCGTTAGCCGCGCCGTCGTCGTCCGCCGCCGACGGCGGGGCGGAACGGGAGGGCCAGAGGACCGCCACTTCCGCCCCGTCCAGACGGATACGGTCGCCCGCCCCGACCTCGATGATCGCGGCGCCGGCGGTCCGGGCCTTCTCGATCAGCCGCGAGAAGTCCGGCGACCCGGTCCGGACCGCCGGCACCAGCACCTGCCGGACGCGATAGCGTTCCAGGACGGCCGTCAGGCCCAGGTAATGATCGGCGTGCGGATGAGTGATGGCGACCTGTTCGATGGTGCGGTCGAAGAACGGCAGGGCCCGCCCCAGACGCGCCAGCACCGTCCGATCCGGCCCGGCGTCGATGAGCAGCTGCGACCGGCCGTCCGAGACCAGCATGGCGTCGCCCTGACCGACGCTGAAAAAATCGACGGTCAAGCGAGGCTGGCGGCCGGATAAAAGTAAGAACGCGGCGATGACGGCG
>CAYPMU010000055.1:0-6967 GCA_964411975.1 uncultured Gammaproteobacteria bacterium
GCACGATGACCGGCGCGGCGAACAGGCCGATGGCGTTGGGGAAGCCGTAGAAAGCCGTCACCCGCCTGGTCGCTTCGGCCTGCCAGACCGGGTTGGGGATGCCGTAACCGGTGATCTTCTGGACGACGGCGATGAGGCCGACCAGCAGCAGCCCGGAGCCCAGTCCGGCCAGGACGGCCAGCCGGCGTTTGGGGGTTTTGACGACATCGACGAAGAGAGTGAAGAAGAGGATCGGTTCGATGAAATAGGCCCGCCACAGTCCGGCCGCGGAGCGCGGGTCGGGCGAGACCAGCAGGCCCGCGGCGGCTCCGGTCAGTATCAGCGCCAGCGGCATGGCCCAGCGCCCGAGGGCGCTCCAGGCCCCCTTTTTCATCCCGTCGGTGAAGAACCAGACGGCGAACAGCTCCAGGAAAAGTATTTCCAGGAGCGTCGTCGGCAGTTCCGGCAGACCGGTCCCGGGCAGGGCGAGCGTCGTCCGCAGCAGGTAGGCCGGGAGCAGCGCGGCGAACAGGGCCAGGCCCCCGCCGCGGCTTAGGTAGCAGATCACCGGATAGACGGCTGCCGGGACGGCGAATATCAGGAAAGCAGCGATGCCCGTGGTCATATCGCGATCTTTTTATTATCGGCCGGGAACAGCTGTCGTAGCGCTTCTTTGGGGATGCCGCCCAGGGCTCCCAGGACCGCGCCATAGACGAGCATGCCGAGCAGCACCCGCGCCATCACGTGCAGCTGGCCGGTGAAATGGAGCGCCAGGTACATCACCGCGCTGGCGGCCGCGGCTTTGGCCAGGGCGCCGAGATGCAGGCCGGCGCCGGATCGGCGCAGCACGACCGCGGCCGTGGCCGCGGTGATGAACGCCTCGGAAAAAAGCGTGACCCAGGCGGCGCCCATGGCCCCGAACTCGGGGATGAGGACAAGGTACAAGCCGATCGAGATGACGGCGTCGACGGCGTAACCCCAGATCATCTTTTTTTGCAGGCCGAGCGCGATGACGGCGTGCCCGAACAGGGCGCTCCAGAAGACCATCGCGCCGGCCAGCATCAGGACGGCCAGCGGCGCTCCGGCGGCGGCGAAATCTTTTCCGGCGACGAAACTCATCAGGTCTCCGGATACGGCCAGGGTGCCCACGGCCAGCGGCAGCGCCAGGATCGACACGAAGTCGAAGGCCCGGCCGAGCCGCCGGACGAACGCGGGCCGGTCGCCGGCCGACCAGGCCGCGGTCAGCACCGGCAGGACCAGGGCCATGAAGACCGTCGGCACGATGGTGACGACGTCGAGGATCTTGTAGGCGGCGCCGTACAGGCCGACCTCGTTCTGGGTGCGCACCAGGGACAGGATGATGACGTCGCCCTTGAGGTAGACCAGGTTGAAGGCGATCGACAGTCCCAGCGGCCAGCTCTGGCGGATGATCTCGCGCCACAGGACGCGGTCGAAGGCCAGGCGCAGGCGCAACAGCCGGCGGATAAAGACGAGGTTCAGCGCCAGTTGCGCCAGGTTGCCGGCGACCAGCAGGCCGACGACGGCCAGCAGGCCCCAGCCGAGTCGCGCCGCGGCCAGGACGCCGACGAACAGCACCAGGCGGCCGGCCACTTCGGCCACGGCCGCGTCCCGCACCGCCAGATTCTTCTGGAAGACGCCGACCAGGACCGACGACAGGGAGATGCACAGGAAGGACAGCGAGCCCAGGGCGATGGCCGCTTTGATGACCGCCGGGTAGGGGAAGAGCAGTCCGGCCAGCGCCGCGGCGCCGAAAAAGACGACCCCGGAGACCAGCCGCAGGGTGAAGATGTTCGAGGCGATGCGTTCTTCGTCGGCGCCGGCTTCGGCGATCATCCGGATCATCGTCAGGGTCAGCCCGAAATCGACCAGGATGCCGAAGAACTGCAAAAAGGAGATGGCCGTAGTGAACTGGCCGTAGCCCGCCTGGCCCAGATGGCGGGTCATGACGGCGACGGTCAGGATGCCCAGCAGGACGCCGATGAATTTTCCGGAGACCTGGATGACGGTGTTGCCGGCGATGGCGCGCGTCAGTGACATAGCTGCGTGATCCGATCCGGTATTTTTTCGAGCGCCGTCCGGCGGCGCCCGCAGATCCGATTTATTCCGCTTTATTGAGGAAGTATATCACGACAGCCGGAGTTTTGCTTTGACGCTGAGCTCAATTTTAGGTAAAATGAATACAGAGCATCAGTCCAGGAGGGGGAACACAAAAACAAATATGGTCGCAGGCCTAAAAAATCCCCTCGCTCCAGGGCCGTTCCCGCTTTTCAGGCGGGGACAGTTGTCGGCCGTCCGGATTTCCGCCATGAACATGTCGCTGGCGGGTTTTTTTATTTTGGCAGGCCTCGCCGCTCCGCCGGCCGCGGCCGCCGCCGTCCCGGCCTACGCCGCCAAGGAAATGATCAGGTCGGACCAGCGCGTCGAACTCGCCCCGGGCGGGTCCAAGACCTTCACCATCGGCTTCAAGAATACCGGCCGGACCGCCTGGCGTTCCGACGGCAGGAATTTCGTTTCCATATATACTCACGATCCCAAATACCGCCAGAGCCGGTTCGCTGACGCTTCCTGGATCGGCGAGACGCAGCCGGCCCGGCTGACCGAAGCCGCGGTCGAACCCGGGCAGATCGGACGCGTCTCGTTCACGCTTTTCGCGCCGCTCGACGCCGGCGACTACCGGGAGACGTTCGCCCTGGCCGCCGAGGACCTGGCCTGGATACCGGGCGGCAGGTTCACCGTCGAGATCGTCGTCCGCGCCGCGCCCGCCCCGTCGGTCTCCGCCGGCGACGGCACGTCCCGGAATTCGGCGGCCGGCTACAAGGCCTTGCAGCTCCTGGTCAGCGACAAGAAACTGATCCTGGACGCCGGCACCGCCAAGGAATTCCGGGTCGGATTCAAGAACATCGGCCGGACCGTCTGGCGGCGGGACGGCGGTTCGGCCACGGTCATCAAAGCCGAACCTAACAGCAACGCCTTCACTTTCCGCGACGCTTCCTGGCTCGACACCCGGACGGCGGCCCGGCCTGCGATCGGGGAAGTCAAACCGGGCGAACTTTCATTTTTCAATTTCAAGTTGTCCGCGCCGCGCGCCGCCGGCGCCTATCTGGCCCGCTTCACCCTGACGGCCGGCGAGGAATTCATCGAAGGCGGACAGTTCGACATTCCCATCGAAGTGCGGCAGGGCGCGGCCCCGTCGTCGGTCAGCGCCCAGGATGACCCGCAGCTCTCCGGTTCCGGCGCCCGCGGTCCGAACATCCGCGTCGGTCTGTTCAGTCCGGACGACCCCGCCAAGCCCGTCGTCATTTCCGCCAACGGCCCTTATCGCCTGATGGACAGCTCCGGCGCCGCCGCGGCGACGTTGTCCGGGCAGAGCACGGTCGTTTACGATCCCGCTTCCCGCACTTACGCCGTCAATAACGGCTCATTCCGCCAGGTCATGTCGAAATATCTCTATTTCGAGCCGGTGGACGCGTCGACGGTATTCGACATCGTAAGTTACGAAAGCCGGCCGACCTGGGACCCGAGCCTGAACTTCAACCGTTTCCGCGGCAAGATCGAGATCTTCTTCACGCAGAGGACCGGCCGCTTGTGGGTGGTCGAGGAGCTGCCGGTCGAGGATTATCTGCGCGGTCTGGCCGAGACCTCCAACGGCTCCCATTTCGAATATCAGAAGGCCCTGGTTACCGCGGCGCGCACTTACGCCCTGTTCGTCGTCTCTATCGGCGGCAAACACAAGTCGGAATTTTTCGACCTTAACACGACCGGCAACGACCAGGTCTACAAAGGCTACGCCTCCGAATCCGTCCGGCCCAACGTCGTCCGGGCGGTCGAGGACACCCGCGGCCTGGTCGTGACCTACGGCGGCGAGATCGTCGTGACGCCCTATTTCTCGCGATCCGACGGCCGGACGCGCGCCTGGACCGAGGTCTGGGGCAGCAACCATCACCCCTGGCTCATTTCCAAGCCGGCCCCTTACGACCAGGGCCAGTCCCTTTGGGGGCACGGCGTCGGCATGTCGGCGCGCGACGCCCTCTACCGCGCCGAAGCCGGCGCCGGCTGGGAGGACATCCTCAAATACTATTACACCGGTATTGAATTAAAGAGGCTCTATTAGTACAGTGGTGGCATGAACGTCGCCAGGACACTAACGTCATTGAAGATATCGATCACGGCCGGGACATTGATGGCGGTCTCGGTCTTTTTCGTTCCGGCGGCGCCGGCCGGCGCCGCCGGGGTCCCCGAGGAGGTCTCGCAGCGGCTGGAGGCGGTCTATTTCGCGCGGCGCGATCTGCAGCAATGTTTCCGCCCCGACGACTGGACGGCCCTGCCTTCCGACCGCACCAAAGGCCTGGCCGATCTCGAGGATTGGGCCAGGCAATACGGCTATAAGGAATACCCCGAGCAGCTGGCCGCCTACGGTCCGTCGAGAGTATCCGCCGCTCCGGACGCGCCCGTTCCGGCGGCATTGCGCGCCAGACCGGCGGCGCTCGAACCGGTGCTGAAGGCCGGGTCCAGGTTCGACTTCAGCCGTCTGACGGCCAAGGCCGTCTACGTGGTCGACGTCGCTTCGCGGCAGGTCCTGCTGGCCCGCAATTCCCGCGAGCTCAGGTCCATGGCTTCGATCACCAAGCTGATGACCGCCGCCGTGGCTTTGGACGCCAAGCTGCCTTTCGACCGGGTCGCGACGCTGACCCAGGCCGACGAGGTCGGCGGCGCGCGTCTGCGGATCCCGGTCGGCAGCCGGCTGACCCAGGCCGACCTGTTCTACGCCATGCTTGTGGGGTCGGCCAACAACGCCGCCCAGGCCATCGCCCGCTCCAGCGGCGGCAGCGTCCCGGATTTCGTGGCGGCCATGAACGGCAAAGCCGCGGAATTCGGCCTGTCCTCGACCAAATTCGTCGATCCGACCGGGCTCGACCCGCGTAACGTTTCCACGGCCCGGGAGGTCGCGGCGCTGGGACTGGAGGCCTTCGAGAAATATCGCGAGATCAGGCGTTCGGCCAGCACCGCCGCCTACGACCTGAAGCTCGCCGGCCAGATCCATCGCCTGACCAATACCAACGACCTCCTGACGGATGACAATAACGGCTTGGTCGTCACCGGCGGGAAGACCGGATATCTCGAAGAGTCCGAATGGAACCTGGTGGTCAGGATACAGGACTACCGGCGCAAGCCGGTCCTGGTGGTCATCCTCGGCGCCGATTCCAAGGCTCATCTGTTCCGGGAAGCCGAGACCGCGGCTAAATGGGTCTGGAGCAATTATCGCTGGGTGGCCGCGAGATAGCCGGTACAGTAAACGACAAGACCGCCGTCATTCGTGACGGCGGCTTTTTTTACGGCGGGCAGTGCCGGCCTCCCCGGCCGGGCGCTAGGGGCGCCGCTCTGGACAAAACGGCGCGGGGCGCTTAAGATGTCCGCGCCCGCGTGGTCGTGGCGGAAAGCGAGTTCGCCCATGAAGAAGGGAACACTGGAAGCCATCGTCGGCTGCATGTCGTCCGGCAAGAGCGAAGAGCTCATTCGCCGTTTGCGGCGGGCCGAGATCGCCAAGCTCCGGGTGGCCTTGTTCAAGCCCCGCAGCGATACCCGGACCGACGAGTTCACCGTCGCCTCGCGCGACGGACGGAAATATCCGGCCATGGCCGTGGCCGACCCGCAGGAGATCCTGGACTGGGTCGACCGCGAGAATTTCAGCGGCATTGTCGCCCTGGATGAGGCCCAGTTCTTCGCTCCTTCGATCCTCCGGGTCGTCGATGGCCTGATCGACCGCGGCCTGCGCGTCATCGCCGCCGGCCTCGACACCGATTTCCGCGGCCTGCCGTTCGAGCCGGTGCCCCAGCTGCTGGCCGTGGCCGATTCCGTGACCAAGCTCACGGCCGTCTGCGTCTGCTGCGGCGCCACCGCCACGCGCAGCCAGATCAAGGCCGCGCCGCCCGAGGGCGAGCATATTCGGGTCGGCGGCGACGAGCTTTACGAGGCCCGCTGCCGCGACTGTCACCAGGCTCCCCAATGAGCCGCTCTTCACGCAAAACTCCGCCGGACCAAGGCGGAGTTATTTTTTTATCGCCGAACGCCGGCCGCGGTCAGTCTCCCGCCGGAGCGGTTTCGCCCTGCTTTTTGCGGTCGGCCTCGATCAGGCCGAGCAGGCGCATGCGGATCTCGTGCGGCCCCGGCACCTGCTCGAACTGGAAACGTTTGGCTTCGCCTGCGGTCTGGATGTAGACCTCGCCGTAGTTGAAGAAGTAGGGCAGGAAACCTTTCACTTCCGAGGTCACGTCCTGGATCTTGACCAGGTCCAGTTCCGAAACGGTCCGGGAGAACAAGCCGTGCTGTTCGACGTTGAGGACCCGGTCATCGGTGACGATCCAGGCGTCCAGGTAATAGTCGACGAAAAGCGACAGGAAGAACAGCCAGAGGTTCAGGTAATAGGCGCTGGCGGTCAGCACCAGCAGCGGCCGCGAGACCGGTCCGGCCAGCAGGGACGGCCATATCGTCCGCGTCAGCAGATAGCCGACGACCGGGACCAGACCCATGACCGCGACCAGCAGGACCTGGCCGATGAAGATGATGATGTGCCTCCGGATGAAGAAGACGACCTTTTCTTCCGGCTTGCGGTGGATCAGTTGGTCGATGTTCATGGTTCGTCGGCGTTAACGGCGGCGGGCGCGCTTAATCCGGCCGTCGGCGGCGTCAGCGAGATCGGCTGCCGCCAATCGACCCGGCTCAGTCCCTGCCAGGTCAGGAGGAGGATGGCCGTGACCCCGACCAGGAAGGTCAGGGTGACGGCGTAGCTGAGGCGGGTGGTCGCTCCGTGCTCGATCAGATGGTGCAGGTTGAAGACGGCGAAGACCGCCACGATCGCCAGGATCAGGCCGTAGGGCACGAGCAGCAGCGAGAGGGTGAAGGTCACGGTCATATCATTCGACCAGGGTGGACTGTTGGGCCGGCTGCGGCAGGTTCAGGTGGCGGTAGG
>CAYPMU010000056.1:0-6834 GCA_964411975.1 uncultured Gammaproteobacteria bacterium
GAACCGTCCTTCAGGCAAGCCACGTCGATCTCCTCCAGGAACAGTGACGGCGAAGCGAAGTCAAAACCGCCTTCGCGGCTGCCCATGGCCTGCGGGTAGCTCAGGAACAGCCATTTGCGCGCCCGGGTGACGGCCACGTAGAACAGCCGCCGCTCCTCTTCCAGGCCGCCTTTCTCGCTCACGGCCTTGCGGTTGGGGAAGGACGGCTCATTTAAATGAATGACGAAGACCGCGTCCCACTCCAGGCCCTTGGCCTGGTGGATGGTCGAAAGCACGATGCGGTCGCCGCGGTCGCGCCGCCGGTCGGCCGGCTCGCGCGCTCCGCCCAGCAGACTGTCATCCAGAGTTATTTCCGCCAGGAAATCGCCGACTTTCTCGTAACCGGCGGCGAAGACGGCCAGCTGGTCGAGGTCCTCCAGGCGCTCGCGCCAATTGGGATATTCCAGTTCCAGATAGTCGATATAAGGCGACTTGAGCACGGCTTTGACCAGTTCGCCGGGCTTCTCGCCGGCCTCATGCATTTTTTCCAGCGTGTCGCGCAGGTCCTTCCAGCCGCGGCCGACCCGGGCGCCGAACTCCTGTTCGATGGGCGCCAGTACCGCCTTGGCCAAACTGCCGGCCGCGCGCATGGCCCCGAAGATGCGGCCGGCGGAAACGTCGCCGATCCCCTGCTGCAGGCCGAGCACCCGCAGCCAGGCGGCCTCGTCGACGAAATTGGCCGTCAGGCGCAGGAACGACAGGACGTCCTTGACGTGGGCGCGGTCGAAGAACTTCAGGCCGCCGCGGTAATCGTAAGCTATGCCGGCCTTCATCAGCTCGAACTCCAGCATCTGCGAATGGTGCGTGGCCCGGAACAGCACGGCGATGTTGGCCGGTTTGACGCCGTTCTCCAGCAGCTGCTCCACCTTGGACAGGACGAACTGTGCTTCCTTGACCGCCGAGGTCGCCGGCGTCACCACCGGCTTCCCGGCCTTGTCGGAAACGCTGGTCAGCTCCTTGGGGAATTGCTCGACGTTCCGGGCGATGATGTCGTTGGCCAGGTTCAGGATCTCCGGCGTCGAGCGGTAATTGACGGTCAGCTTGAAGACCTTGGCGCCGGGGAACTGCTTGGGAAAATCCAGGATGTTGCGCACGTCGGCGGCGCGGAAAGAATAGATGCTCTGGGCGTCGTCGCCGACGACCAGCAGGTTGCTGCCGGCCCCGGACAATTCGCGGATCAGCGCCACCTGCATGGCGTTGGTGTCCTGATACTCGTCGACCAGGATGTAGCGGAACTGTTCCCGCAGGACCTCGGCCAGCCGCGGTTCCTTCTTCAGCAGTTCGTCAAGCCGCACCAGCAGGTCGTCGAAATCCATGGCGTTGGCCGCGCGCTTGCGGTCCTCGTAGAGTTCGGCCACCTGGGACAGTTTGTCCAGCACCTGGACCAGCTTCGGGTCCTGCCGCTCGACGGCCTTCTGCAGGCCGGTGGTGGAATTGCGGGCGTAGCTCAGGATCTCTTTCACGAAGGCCGCCGAAGGGAAACGCTTGCCGGTCCCGTCCAGGCCGAGGTCCTTGAGGCAGGCCTTGAGCAGGGACTTGGCGTCGTCCTCGTCGAGGATGGAGAAATCCGGCGTGTAGCCGATCTTCCGGCCGTAAAGGCGCAGCAGGCGGTTAGCCACTGAGTGGAACGTTCCGCCCCAGAGGCCCAGCGGCCGCTTCATTCCGGAAACGCCCAGGAGTTCGCCGATGCGCGTCATCATCTCGTTGGCCGCCTTGTTGGTAAAGGTCAGCAGCAGGATACTCGACGGGTCGACGCCGTGCTCGACCAGATAGGCCACGCGATAGACGATGGTCCGGGTCTTGCCCGAACCGGCGCCGGCCAGCACCAGCCAAGGCCCGTCGGCGTTCTTCACGACGGCGAGCTGTTCGGGATTCAATTCCTGGTCGTAATCGATCTTGTGAGGCATGGCGGTCGGCTTAGTGCCGTTACTCTACATCGTCCGGCCGTTCCAGCCAAGAGGCGGGCCGCAAAAAATAAACAAACCGCGCTGGAGAAGCGCGGTCGGAAAGTTGACGTTGAAAAAGGTTACTTGAAATCCGCCGAGGCGGCGATGCTCTCGAAGGCGACACTGGCCGCGGCATCCTGGCTGGCCGGCCAGATGCTGACGACGGTCAGTATTTTGCCCTGGCCGGACGAATCTTTCTTGAAGAGCAGCTTGCCGATCAGCGTGCCGAACTGCTCGGATTCGGCGGTGAAGGCCAGCCGGACCGAACTGCCGTCCTCGGCCACGTCGAACTGGGTGACCTGTCCGCCGATCTGAGCGACAATGGCCAGATTCTCGGCGACCATCGTCTCCATCTGGTTCTTCTCGGCCGACAGGCAGGCGACCATGATCTTGACCCTCTCGAGCCCGGCGCTGGTCAGCACCTTGGCCTGCTCGCCGGCCTGCGCCTCGAGGTCGGTCGCCTCCCAGCCGGCGGGGACCGCCACCTGGAACTTGGGCGGGGGCGGCGGCGCGGCTTTCTTGCAGCCGGTGAAAAGGAAAAGGCAGGTCGCTGCCAGCGATACGGACAGCATGGTCTTCATTCTGAACCTCCTGAATTAGGTCAAGGAACTAGGCCCGCTCATTCGGGCCGTCCGACCTTAACATGACCTTGTCCGGAGGTCAAAAAAACCTCCATCAGAGAGATGGAGGTTCTGAGTCCGCCGGTCAGCGGCTCAAGCGGCGTGAAACCGTCTTGAGTATCTCCTTGACCTCGGCCAGCTTGGCCGCGGCCTCGACGGCTTGTTTGCCGCCGCAGAGACGACGGTGATCGTCCAGGCCTCGGCGGACCGCCTGCAGGTCCAGGGCCACGTCATAGAATGACCTGGCCTGCGGCTGGTCGGAACAGCGGTCGAGCAAGTTCCCGGAAAGTCGGGCCAGGCGCGCCAGGGCGGCGGCGCCGGGACCGGCCGGCAGCAGGCTCAGGGCGGCGATCAGTTCCTCGACCGACCGCTGCAGCAGCAACCGGTCGCAGACGGCCAGGACCTGGTCCAGCCGGCCGCCGGCCGGACGCGGATCGCCGCTTTCGACGCAGCCGATGGCCTGGTCCAGGCCGGTATTCAGGCGCCGGCCCGCTTCTCGGAAGGGAGTGACTTCGAACGATCCGGGACCGTTCTTCAGCAGCCTCAACCGGGCGGCGATGCCCTTCAACTGGTTCGGGGTCGTCCGGCCGGTCCGGAAAAACTCGTGCCCGAGCACGGCGACGACGTCCCGGGACAGTCGTCCGGCGACGCCGAGACAACGGTCGATCTCCAGACGCAGCCCCGTTTCCATGGCCCGGATCCAGGGCAGGATGGAGTAGACCTCCTCCTCCCTTTCAGCCAGGCGGCTGTCGATGGCCGTGACGCGGGCCTGCGTGGCCGCGCGGTTGATCTTGCGGTTCTTGGCCGTGCGCACCGGTCCGGCCTTGGCCTTGAGGCGGGCCTCGGACTTGAGCGGATTGCTCTTGCGTTTGAGGTCGCGGGCCACCCGGCCGATGCGCCGGGTGACGCGGCCGCCGGCCGCCCCGCCATCCTCGTCCAGCAGGCCGAGTCCGGCCGTCTGGATGCGTTCGCGCGTTTCGGCCAGCTCGTTGAGCTCGCCCGTCCCGCGGCCGTCGGCGCCGTAGCGGCCGGCGATCTCCAGCCGGCTGCGCCAGGCGTCGTAGACCGTCTCATAGACGTTCGGCCGCTTGGCATTGCGCCGGTAGATGACGACGCTGCCGGCTTCGGCCGGCTCGCCCCCGTCGGCCGCGCGGCCGCCGAGAACGATGAATATCTTCAGGCTGCCCAGACGCTTCAACCGCCAGCCGTGCTGTTGTCCCATGGCCTGCCTCCTATGTCGTGCGGAACCATGATCCGGTTGTCAAAGAGATCGCGTCCCCCGTCGGGACGACAGCGGACATTATCAAAAGGACCGGCTGCCGTCAACCGGTCCCCTGCCGTCAAAACAAACCGGCCCTCAAAGCCCGAACAGGCGGATGTATGTCCGATACATGCAGTCGTCCACCACGGCGACAAGCCCGGCCGCTTCGGCCTTCTTGGCCGCTTCCGGGTTGCCGGCGCCGTCCTGCATCCAGACCACCTTGGCCCCGAGCTTGATGGCCGAATCGACTATGGCCGGAGCGTGTTCCGGCCGGCGGAAGACCTGGACGATGTCGATCTTGTCCGGGACGGCTTCCAGGCTGGGATAGGCCTTCTCCCCCAGCACTTCGGTCTCGTTGGGATTGACCGGGATGACGCGGTAGCCTTTGGATTTGAGGAAACTGTCCACGCCCAGGCTCGGCCGGTCGGCTTTGGACGACAACCCTACCGAAGCGATGACGTGGTATTTCTTATATATCTCGCGGAATTGATCGTCGGTCATATTAAGATGTTCTCCAGCAGGGCCTTAGTGATGTCCTGCAGCCTGGTCGACCAGGTGACGGAAATGTCGAAGACGATGGCGTACGGCGTGAAGCGGCTGACCTTGTTCTCCTCCAGTTCTTCCCATTTTATCCTGTTCCCCTCGGCCGCGCCAAGATACATGCGGAAACCTTCGATCTCGGCCAGCGTCCGCTCCCCTTTTTCGGACAGGCCGGGACGGATGAGCCAGGCGTAGGCCAGCTGGCCCATGAAGATCGTCACCGCGGCCGCGCCGGCGGCGGCGAACAGCCCGGCCGCCAGAAAAACCCCGGCACCCAGCACCAGTCCGCCGACGACGGCCGACGCCAGGACCAGCAGCGCCAACAGGAACCGGTCGGCCAGGAAACCCTTGGACAACAGGGAGGCGCGGATCAGACCGAAGAGCTCCTTTTGACAGTGCTGGACGGCCGCGGCCGCGGCCCGGGTATCAACGGTCAGGCTGCCGGCGAAGATCCGGTCCAGCAGGAATTTCTCGTAGGGCGCCAGGATGCCTTCGGACGGGCCGGCCGTGCGGCGGAAACGTACGGCCCGGCCGCCGCTCTCGGTGACGTCGATGGCGCCGCGCAGCGACAGGTCCAGGACCAGGGCCGTCAGGCCGCGGGGATGCAGGGCCCGTTCCAGCAGGACGGCGACCTCGGCCGGACCGAGGCCGGCCGGCGGCTCGTACAGGGGCACGATGGCCCGGCCGCTCGAAGCCGGCGGCCTTTTCATGAGCCAAAGCCAGACGAAATACCCCGCGGACGCGGCGGCCAGGGGCAGCAGCAGGACCAGGACCAGCGGCAGTAATGAGGAAGGTGTTCCCATATCACCACGACCCGCCGCCGCCGCCTCCGCCGCCGCCTCCGGAAAAACCGCCGCCGCTGAAGCCGCTGCCGCTGCCGGAACTCGAAGGCCGCGAGGTGACGGCCGTGTTCATCGCCGAATTGAATGAATTAAAAGAGGAACTGAAGGCCGCGGCGTTGAAGACGCCGGCGTGGAAAGCCGACCCTTCGTACCAGTCCGGCGGCCGGAGAGCAAGGCCCTCGAAGGCCTTGGACCACTTATCGACCACGCCGAAGACCATGGCGTAGGGCAGGAACGACTCGAAGACGTTCTCCTTCTCCTGCCACTGCAGGCGGTATTTTTCCGCCCGCGACAGGTATTCGCGGAAACCCCTGGCGTGGTCCAGGGCGGCGACGCCGCCGGCCGTCCGGCGCGGCATGGCCAGGCCGAAGACGATGAAGATCGCGCCGGTGGCGATCAGCGGCGCGGCGAAGATCATGGTGAAGACGCCGATGACCAGCAGCACCGAACCGATGCCGACGTACGCGTTCCGGACCTTCTCCGGGCTCTGCTGGTAATAACCCAGCTTGACCAGTTCGCCGTACATGCCGTCCTTGATCCCGGTCAGCCGGTCCTTGAAGGCGTAGGACTCCTTGAGCGACGACAGGGTGGAATGATCGCCGTTAGGGAAGAGCGTGTCCAGGACGGCGCGTTCGTAAGGCTTGACCGCCGGATCGGCGGCGTAGTCCCTGAGCTTGATGAACTGGTGGTCCTTGCTCTTGAAGATCAGGCCCTGTTCTTCGACCTCGCGGATCTTGATGAAGCCGCGCACGGCCAGGTGGACGATGGTCGCGGAAACGTCCTTGATATCGGCGCGCTCGTCCAGCAGGGTGCCGACCTCGGCCGGCGTCAGCTTGTCCGGCGGTTCATATTGGACGACCAGGGTCGGGCTGCCTTTGAGGTCGCGGCCATGGATCCACCAGCGCCGGAACAGCACGATCAGGGCGAGCAGCGGCAGCAAAAAAGGCAGGACGACCAGCAGCCACGCGCCGTACCGCTCCCACCAGCTCGGTTCCAACGGCAGGAGCTTGGCCACCAGGCCCGGCGGCCAGCCGACCACCACGGTCAGAAAACCGCTGGCGGCGAACTCGGCGGTCCGGCCCTGGATCTTCTTCAGACATTCTTCCGCGGTCGAACCGGACGGTCCGGTGAAGCACTTGAGGCCGATCCGCTCCGCGGGGACGTTGTCCGGCAGATGGACCGAGACCGCCGAGCGGAGCAGCGGCACCTGCCACTCGGTGCCGGTGGCGTTCCAATAAAGCTCGTCATGATCGTCAAAATACCGCAGCGCGCCGACGGCGTCGTAGGTGATGGCGTAGGTCTGTTCGCCGCTGACCGTCCGGTCGGGGTCGCCGATCTTGATCCGGACGGCATACTTGGAACCTTCGATCTGGTAGGTCCATTGGCCGCCGCGGCCGTCGGTCACGCTCTTGATCTCCAGCGGGATGCTGAACCGGTCGCCCTGGTCGGTCTCGTACGCGGTCGGGATGTCGCGGTAGATCCCGTGGCGCGGCTCCGGAAAGAAGTAGACGATGGTCTCGCTCACGGTGACGCGGCCGTCGGGCCGGACGGTGATGTCCGAGGCGACGGACCGGATCTCTTCGCCG
>CAYPMU010000057.1:0-5497 GCA_964411975.1 uncultured Gammaproteobacteria bacterium
CCGCTGCTGCAGGCCAACTATGATGAGTCGCGCGTCAAGCGCTTCGCGGCGGCCTTCTCCACCGACGACAAGACGAGATCGCTCGGCGCCGATTACCGCAAACCGGCCGAGGAAAACCGGCCGGTGCGCGCCAGCACGGATGTCGCCGCGCCGGAGACGCGGCGGGCCGACCCCAACCCCGCGGATTTCGGCGGCGAATTCAGCAGCGGGCTGATCGACAGCCTGGGCCGGCAGATATTCAGCGTTATTTACGAGGCCGGCGCGGCTTTGGACGCGGCCAAGCTGAACAACCTGACCAAGCCGTTCATGTTGAGCCTGGGAGCGGACGGGGCCTGCGCCCTGCCGGCGCCGGCCCTGACCGATCCGCCGTCCGGCGGATCCCAGACCGAGCCGCCGAAGCCGGCCAGCCAGATCCAGGTCATACCGTTCGGCAATACCTATATCACCCTGGGCCAGGTCGCCAAATACACGCCCCAGCAGTGCAACTGCTGCGACGCGGACCATTGGCACGCCAAGAGCGGTATGGTCACGACGCTCGACGGGCAGAAAGTGACCGATTCATATACCAATTGCGGATTAGGCACGGTCAGCGAGCATCCGGTGACGTCGGTGGACGCGCCCTGATCGCATAACCAGCGGAACCTATGCCATTTCGAGGCGAAGGCTGGCCGGTCCCGGAAGAGTTCCGGGGCGGCGAAGAGAACAAGGAAAACGGCGCGGCGGCGGTGCCGGACGCCGAGATGCAGATCGATTTCGTGCGTTCCTCCGGACCGGGCGGACAGAAGGTCAACAAGACCTCGAGCAAGGCCCAGCTGCGCTGGAACGTCGGCGGTTCCCGGGTCTTCACCGAGGAACAGAAGGCGGCCATCCGCGCCGCGGCCGGCAACCGGCTGAACGCCGCGGACGAGATCGTCCTGGCTTCGCAGATCGAGCGGTCGCAGTTCCAGAACCGGGACGATGTCGTCCGGCGGTTGCAGGAATTGGTGGCTGAGGCGCTGGCGCCGAAAGCGGAGCGCAAAGAGACCGAGGTCAGCCGGGCGCAGAAACGGGAGCGATTGGAGGAAAAGCGCCGCCAGGGCGACAAAAAACGCGACCGTCGGCCGCCGAAAGGCGGTTGGTGACCGATCCCGAAGAACGGACTCCCCGCTGCCAGCGGGGAGTTTTTGGTCATCCGGCCCCGGCGTAGTTTGAAAGCGGCGCCGGCCGCGGTCATTGCCCGCCGGCCACCGAATTGGGATAATGGACGGGTATGAGATCAAAGAAGGCCATATTATCGGTCGTCGCCGTCGGCATCGCGGCCGTTTGCGCCGTCGTCATCACCAGCGTCAGTCTTCAGAGTCTGTCCGTGCCCGCCGACGATGAGATCGTCCGTATTCAGGCGCCCGGTCAGGGTGCGCTGCCGGGGGCGATCATCGAAGCGCCCGCGCCGCCGCCGGCCGCGGCCGCTGAGGCCGCCGCGGCCCCGCCGCCGGCCGACATCGTCCGACCGAAGCTGGCCGCGCCCTTGCCGGATCCGGTCCGACGCATCACCAAAAAGCCGTTCGGCATTTATATCCGGCCGGAGGATTCGCCGGTCAGTCCGGAGCGTTTCCGGGGTTACCATACCGGCGTCGATCTTGAGACCTTCGCCGCTGAACAGGACGTTGACGTCGAAGTGGCGGCCGTCTGCGACGGACCGCTGCTCGTTAAGCGGACGGCCGGCGGCTACGGCGGCGTGGCCGTCCAATCCTGCCGGATCGACGACCGCGGCGTGACCGTGGTTTACGGCCACTTGCGGCTGGCCAGCATCGAAGCGGCGGTCGGCGACCGGCTGGCGGCCGGCCAGCGCCTGGGCCTGCTAGGCACGGGCTTCGGTCCGGAAACGGACGGAGAACGGCGCCACCTGCACCTGAGCGTCCATATCGGCGACGACGTGAATATCCGGGGGTACGTCCCGGACCGGTCCGCTCTCGATCAGTGGCTCGATCCCGCCGCCGTTGGCGGCTGGAACTGACCTGCTCGGCGCGGCGGCCGCGGCGTTTTCAGTTATTAAGGCGCTCAGTGTATAATGTGGGACTATGACAGCCTGGTGCGTATATTTGGTGCGCTGCGGCGATGACAGCCTTTATACCGGCGCGACCAATGACTTGAAAGCCAGGATCAGGACCCATAATTCAGGGGACGGGGCCAAGTACACGCGGTCCCGCCTGCCGGTGGCCCTGGTCTACGTTCAGCGCGCGCGGTCGCGGTCGGCGGCCCTCCGGCGCGAGGCCGAGATCAAACGTTGGCCGCGCTGGCGCAAATTAGCCCTGGTCAATCGATGACTATGTCCGACAAATTGACGGAAAAATTGTCCAAGTTCATCCCGGTCAAACATCTGTCGTGGGTCCTGAGTCTGCTCGGCGGTTCGGTATTGCTGTTGGTCTGGTGGTATTTGGAGCAGACCCGCGGCGGCCAATTCACGCTGGCGGGTAAGTCCGCGGCTGAACCGGCCGCGCCGCCCGACAAGGTGACCGCGGCCGGCATCAGCGGCGACAGCCGCCCGGCGGTCCCTGAGGAACTTTTTGACGAATCCGGCGAACGCCGCCTGGTCGGGCCGCCGCCCATGGGCGGCGGTCCGGGCATGATGGGCGGCCCAGGCATGATGACCGAGGGTATTTACCGCGACGGCGTTTACCGAGCCACGTCCGAAGCCCCTTGGGGTCCCATGTCCGTCGAGGTCACGGTCGCCAACGGCTGGTGGACGGCGATCGCCACCCCGGACATTCCCGATTCGCCGCCGTCCTACTATGCCGTGACCTTCCTTGTCCAGCAGGCCCTCGCGGCGCAGAACGACCAGATCGACGGCGTGTCCGGAGCCACCTACACCAGCGACGCCTTCCGCGACGACCTGCGGCAGATCATTCAACTCTCCAGGAAATGACGATGTCGCCGGCCGTCTTCGAACAAAAACACATGGGCACCAGGGTGACCGTCACGGCCCATCCGGTAAGTCCGGAGCGCGATCTGGCCGCGGCGGCGGACGCGGTTTTCGCCGTATTTGTCGATCTGGAGCAGGTGTTCTCGCTTTTCCGTTCCGATTCGGAGATCAGCCGCGTCAACGCCCGGGCCGGCGAGGCCACGAAGGTGTCGCCGCGTTTTCTGGAGGCGCTGCGGTACGCTTTAGCCTTGGCCGATGAGACCGGCGGCGTTTTCGATCCGCTGGTCGGCGCGTTGACGGCGCCGCGCCGCGATCCGGCGGCCCACCGCTGCCGTTATCAGGACGTAGCCGTGGATCCGGCTGCCGGCGTGATCCGGCTGCCGCCCGGCGCCGTACTGGACCTGAATGCCGTCGTCAAAGGATTGGCCCTGGACCTGGCGCTTACGGCCTTCGGTGGGACGGAAGCGCTGATGATCGAGGCCGGCGGCGACATCGTCGTCCGCGGCCTGCCTCCGGGCAAGCCGGCCTGGAACATCGGTATCCGCGACCCGCGTCGTCCGGAACTGGTCGCGGCCGTGCTGCCGGTGCGGTCCGGAGCCGTCTGCACCTCCGGCGATTATTTCCGGGGGAAAGAGGCCAGGGACGCCGGACGCGCCCATCTGGTCGATGCCCGGGACGGCCGCCCGGCCGGCGACATCGCCAGCCTGACCGTGCTGGCGCCGACGGCCAAAGCGGCCGACGCCCTGAGCACCGCCGCCTGGCTGCTGCCGTCGCGGGAAGCGCCGGCCTTCGTCGAGCGCCATGACGGCGCGGCCTGCCTGTTGATCGACGCCGCCGGGCAGATCTTCGCCGGCGCGCGCCTGAGAGCGATGCTATATGATCAAGTCCATGCTTAACATCAACGTCAAAAGGCTGACCCTGATACTGATCCTGTTCCTGGCCGCCGTCAGCGGCTGGCGGATGGGTTACGGGCGGGTGCTGCCGCAAGTGGCCGTGTCTTTGGCCGTGGCCCTGACCCTGGAAACGGCCGTGAGCTATAAACGGCTGAAGAAATTGGTCTGGTCCGACGCCGCCGCCATCACCGGCCTCATCGTCGGCGGCGTGGCCGCGCCGAACGCGCCGTTGGCGGGCATCGCCGCCATGTCCGCCTTGGCCATGGTCTCCAAATACGTCATCAGCATCGACCGGCGCAACGTCTTCAATCCGGCGGCGTTCGGACTGCTGGTCGGGACGGTGGCCCTGAAGGTGCCGCTTTCCTGGTGGGTCGATTCGACGCATCTGCTGACCATCGCCGTCGGCGCCCTGCTGTTGGTCAGACTGCCCGGACGCTGGCGCATGGTCTTCACCTTCCTGGCGTTCTTCGCCGCGCTGGTCGCCCTGCGCGCCTGGAGCCTGGGCCGGTCGCCGCTGTTCGACTGGTATCTCTACGTCAGCATCACCTCCTTCTTCCTGTTCTTCATGGCCACCGATCCCCGGACCGCGCCGATCAAGGTCGAACAGCAGCCGTTGTTCGCCCTGTTGGCCGCCGCCGGCGCCTATATTTCCGTGGCTTTACACCCGCAATCGATCTTCCTGTTCGGCCTGATCGTGGCCAACCTGGTCGCCGCCTGGCAGAACCACCGGACCATCTTCCATCAGCAGGCCGCGGTCGTGCATCCGCCGGCCGCCGCGCCGGCGGCGAAGGCGGTGATTTGATGATCGTGACCGGGGATCGATCTCCCCGCTCGCGAGCGGGGGATTGACAAAATCGGATTTACGGCTAAGGTTATCCGGAAGTTCCTTTCATCCGGCTGAGGCCGGGCCGCGGAGGCTTTATGGCCTGTCCCGAATTCATCCGCATGCATTGTTTCGGCTGCGGCCGCATCGCCCAGTTCCTCAAGGTCGTCTCCGGCAAGGTTTTCCAGACCTACATCTGCCTGGAATGCCGGACCAAGGTCCAGCGGCGCGACCTCCCGCCCCGGCAGCGGGGCGACGGCGACCGCTCGTATTCGCGGCGGACCGATCCCGTTTATGCTTTCGTCGGAACGCTGGGCCGGCCGTAGCGTCGGCCGGTCGGCGGAGTAAAAATACGTTCGTTCTTATCTACGATTCAGGAGGTAGCCTAATGTCCAAGGATTATTACCCGCAGGCGCATTCCTACATCTGCACCATCTGCGGACGCCTGACGGCCAGCCGTTCCCGTTGGCATGTCGAGAACAAGGTCTGTTCGGACGGCGAGTGCGCTGAAAAGCAGCGGCGCCCGGACGATCCCCAGCACACCGATGGTCCCAAGCAGTGACCGGTCGCCAGGCAGCCTGAAGCATCAGGCCGCCGACACCGCCCAGTCCGGGCGGTAATTTTTTTTAGCCGATCGACAAAACGGCGTGTCCGATGGAGTGCCGCGGCTTCCGCCTCACGCCTGAGGGGTTTAAGGAAGCGCTCGGCCGGCAAAAAGACCTTTGTCGGCGCCGGACCTGCCGGACGGAGCGCCCCGGCCGCCGCGTTCCGGATGCCGGCCTGACTTCAGGCTGGTTTTTTGGTAGCATGTATCCGTAAACCATATTGTTCTTCGCTATGTCCGCGAAATATTACGCTTTCCTCGATATCGCCCTGGACGTG
>CAYPMU010000057.1:5507-6833 GCA_964411975.1 uncultured Gammaproteobacteria bacterium
GTGCTTTACAACGCCTTCGTCGCCTTTCCCGGCCTGACCAAGGAGGCCCTGCTGCTGGCCCTGGCCGTTCTGATGATGCTCAACTACTGGTGGCTGGAACGGTCTGCGGGCGGCCAGCCCAAGCACTACCTTTTCGATTTCTACATGACCACGGCGCTGATGTTCGGCTTCACCGTCTGGCCCAACTATTTCGACCAGATCGGCAAATTCCTCCTGGTCGCTTCGTTCCTCTTCCTGTTCGACGGGTTGCATTCCATCCTGGCCATTCACGTCCACAGCGAACGCTCGGACGAACCGTCGCTGAAGACCTATATGACCGCCGACCTGCTGATGGGATCCGTCTACCTGGTCCTGGGCTGGGTCCTGAAAGAAACGACCTGGACCGCCATCCTGCTGGTCTGGCTGCCTTACGCGGTCTTCATGGCTTATTTCATAAAGCGGCGGTTGTTGCCGTTGAAATTCCTCGACACCGGCGACCAGCCGTATTGACCGGCGCCGCTGCCGGTGAGACCCTAAAACGCCGCCCGAGCGGGCGGCGTCCGTCGTTCAGCGCGGCGGGAGAGGCCGGCGGCGCGGGACGGGGTGAGGGGACCTCCGTCGCGGCCGCGGTCTTTATTTGCCGAACCGGCGCTGCCGGCTCTCGAATTCGGCCAGCGCCGCGTCCAGGTCGCCGGTTCCGAAATCCGGCCAATGTTTGTCCACGAACAGCAGTTCGCTGTAGACCCCGGACCAGGTCAGGAATCCGGAGAGGCGTTTTTCGCCGGAGGTGCGGATGATCAGGTCCGGCGCGGGAATGCCGGCCGACCAGGTATGGGCCGTGACCGTTTCTTCGGTTATTGCCGCCGGTTCGAGCCCTTGGGCGGCGATCTTGCGGACCGCCTCGACGATCTCCGCCCGGCCGCCGTAGTTCAGGCAGAGGTTGAGCTGTCCCCGGACGTTCGCGGCCGTGGCCTGCTCCGCGTTCTCGACGGCCCGGACCATTTTTTCCGACAACCGGTCCCGGCCGCCGATCACTTTCAACCTGACGCCGTGTTTCTGGAAAAAATCCAATTCTTTGGTCAGCGCCAACCCGATGCCTGTGCCTTCTGTGCGCGGGTCGATCTTATCGAACAAGCCGAATATTTTTCCGGCATAGGCTGGTTGAATGCCGACCCCGTTGTCTTTCACATAGAATGCCAGTTGTTGTTCCATGTGACGGACGCCGATCTCGATGCGTGGATGCGGCTGTTCGCCCATGAACTTTGCGGCGTTGTCTATCAAGTTCTGCAGAACCTCCACCAGACGCGCCCGGTCACCATACACGTTCGGCAGATCAGGCTGGATCTC
>CAYPMU010000058.1:0-6763 GCA_964411975.1 uncultured Gammaproteobacteria bacterium
CGGTTCGGGGCAACAGGTCGGGTCGGCCGGATCATCGCAGCATTTGGGGCCATCAGGACAGGTACCGGGCGCTTCCGGGTCGTCCCAGGTCGGCGAGTGCCAGTCGCACACTATGTCCGTATCGACCTCGCACCGTCCCTTCAGGCTCTGGCACTCGTCGCCGATACCATTAGCGTCGTCATCCTCCTGCGTGCTATTGCTGAGATTGACGCAATTGTCGCAGGCCTTGGCGTCATTCGAGTAAAGCGTGGTGTAGAAACCCTCGGCCCAGCCGTCGCTGTCGAAATCAGCCCAGTGGCAGACGTTGCCGTCATTGGGATCGGCGTCCGGACCGGGCACGTCGTCGCACATGAACAGAGCCCGACGGTTCGACTCGATGACGTCGCCGTCGCTGTCATCGATGAGCAAGGTCGCGAAATAGGTCCCGTCGGTGTTCAGACCGGGGTCCAGGAGTGCGGCCGGCAAGGGAACGGGCTCAGAGGTCAAGCAATAAGCCATGTTGGCCGGCCCAAAGATGTCATTGATATTCGGGACGTCGATCCAGCCGGGACCGCCGACCACGACGCCGTCGCTGTTACGGATGAACAGCTTGCAGGTCGAAGGGAACGAGTCGTTCTCGGCCGTGATGAACTGTCCCAGGACAGGACTGGAGAGCTGGTCGCCGGAGATATTGATGGTGTTGGCCGTATCCTTCTTGTTGAAGAACGGCTGGTTCTGTCCCAAGGGAACGCCCTCCCTCGGCGTCCTCTCTATCACCAGCAGGTCGCCGCGGACCGGCGTAACATTGACCTCGATCTCGCCGGGGTGATCGACGGACCGGTTGGCGGCGCCGTCCAAAGCGGTGGCACTGAAGGCCAGCTTCGAAGGCGTATCGCCGGCGCGAAAATCGCGTACGAACTTGTAGGCGGCCGGTATGGCGCAGGCACCGGTGGCCGAAGAATAGGTCTCCCCGGCCAGCTCCAGACCGCACTGGCAAATTCCCGACGAATAAAGCGGCGGCAGATTTGGATCGGCGGGAACGACGCGAAAAATGCGCGATTGATCGAAGGGGACGGTGATCGATCCGGCCGCCTCGCCCTCGACCTCTATCTCCGTCACCGTTGGTTTGGTCGCCTCATACAGCCTGGTCGCAGCCTGGACCTCTCCGTATTCCGGGATGTCGCCCAGGCGCAGCATGGAAATGCTGATCGGATATGGCCGCGACAGCGCCGGCTGCCCCGGCGTTTCGCACTCGACGGTGATGTCGAAGGCGGCGGGAATATGGCCGGACAGATTATAGATCATGATGGCCCCGCCGTTCACCGCGCCGTTCTCGACCACGGTCAGGCCGAAATCGTCCTTGCCGCCGCCGCCGGGCGTGTCCACCAGCCGGCATTTCTCGTCAGCGGCGTAAGGGTAGACCTTGTTGATGTCGGTGTTGTCGCCGATGACCATGGTCACCGAAGAATAGACGTCCTGGCCCTCGATCCGGACGCGGTCGACCATCTCGTACGGCGGTCCGGAAACGTTGACATGGACCGTGGCGTAAAACTGGACCCAGACCGTCGGATCGTTGGCCGTGAACGGAACGCGGGCGGACAAGCGCGGCACCTCGACGCAGGCGGCGCCGGCGTCCCAATCGATGCTGGAACAGGTCCATTTGCCGTAGCAGGCCGGGTCGCCGCAGTCCATGACGCCGTTGCGGTCGTTGTCGAAACCGTCGTCGCAACTGAGTTCGGCCGGCGTCTCGCAATACGGACCGCCGACGCCGGCGTCGAAACCGTCGCAGCTCTCGTCGGCGCAGTCGGTCCGTCCGTCGCCGTCGTTGTCCATGCCGTCGGCGCACAGGTCCGGATAGGCGCCGCTGTCGGACTCGCCGGCGCCGTCGACGGCGCAATAGGCGGCGTCGGTCAGGCGGCCGAATTTGGGGACGCCGTCGAACTGGCCGTTGCAGCGCTGGTCGCGGCAATCGGACGGGCCGTTGACGTCATTGTCCTCTCCGTCGGCGCAGGCCCAATAAGTGAAATCCTCGCGGCTGGGACAGGGGCCGCAGTCGCCGAATTTCTGCCAGCAGTCGGAATCCCGGCAGTCGGTGCTGCTGCCGGGCTGGCCGGCAAGATCGTCGCCGTCATCGTCGAAATCGTTGGCGCACATCTGAATGCGCTGGCCCAGGTCGAATTCCTTGTCCAGGCAGACGCGGTTGGAGGCCAGGCAAAAAGCGCCGACGCAGTCGGGGTCCTTGCAGTCGATCAGGTGATCGAGATCGTCATCGACGCCGTTGAAGCACTGGCATTCGTCGATAACGTGGGTCTGCCACATATGGTTCTCCTGGTCGGGACAGATCGGGTCGCCGGCGCAGTCGTAATCCCGGCAGTCGGAACCGCCGGAAGGCACGCGCGGCTCGCTTACGCCGGACTGGAACGGCCAGGGGTCGTAATCATAATCATCGGCCGAATAACTCTTGTCCTTGTCGTTGTCCAGGTCGTCGACGCAGCTGTTCTCCGTCAAAGGGCAGCCGTAGGCCGGATGGCGCCAGCAGACCCGGGACTGCAGCACCGCCGCCGGCGGCAGGTCGTAGACGGACCGGTCGCCCGTGGCCGCGTCGGTGTAAAGGTTGTCGTAACAATCCTCGCGGCCGTCGGCGTCGTTGTCGAAATAATCGCCGCAGGGCGAAGTGCCGTTCAGCGAAAGCAGGTCGCCGTATTCGTTGCCGTACTGGCAATAGGCCAGGGCGCCGAACGGCGGCTGCCGGCCGACCCGGCCGTCGCAGGTCTCGTCCTGACAATCGGTGGCGTCGTCGGCGTCATTGTCGAACTCGTCGAAACAGGTCTGTTCGACCAGCTCGCAGCGCAAATTGGCGTTGATCGGGTCGCCTTGCTGGTCGACGCAATCGGCGTCGGCGCAGTTGGCGCGATAATCCAGGTCGTTGTCGATGGGCTTGCCGCCGGTCCGGTCGGCGCAGGTCAACATGTCGCCGATCAGCTCCAGGGAATCGTTCTCGTTGCCGTTGCTCGGCGCCGCGGCGTCAACGAAGAACTCCAGGTTGTTCTTGCTGGCCGAACCGCCGTTCTGGAGTATGAAAAGATTGAAGGTATAGCGGCCCGGAGCCAGGCCGGCGTAGCGCACGCTCATGACCTGGTCGACGCGGCAGTCGGAGCAGCCGGCCGGAGCGCGGCGTTCATAGGCCGTCCGTCCGGGATTGACGTCCTCGCCGGACAGAAAGACGGCCCCGGGGGCGGCGTATTTGTCCCAGCCGGCGAACGGCGGCAGGTCGAAAACGATGAACGAGATCAGCGAGGTCGTGTTATAGCTGCCGCCGTCCAGCCGGATCTTGAATTCCCCGTTCGGATTGACGTGCTGGGTATAGGAGTACCGCACCTGGTCCGCGCCGACGGTCAGCTCGCCGCCGCAGATGTTGCCCGGACACGGCGGAAGGGCCACATCGGCCCGGGCCAAAGGCACCGGCAATATCAAAAACGCGAGACAAGCCGCGAAAGCGACGGCCAAGTTCCTGGGTCGAGAACCGTTGGATCTGGAAAAAAGCGTAGGCATGGTCTTAAAACTCATTCTTCCGGTTCGACGATGGCCACCTCGCTGTTCACCGTGCAACACAGGTCGCCGGGCTGGTAGTAGGGGGCGTAACAATCGGGCGCAAAACTTGCCCCCTCGCCCGTGCAGTCGCAGTCGAAATAGCCGTCCTGCGGATCCTGGTACTCGCACTCCAGACCGTTGACCACGGAATTATACGCCGAGCCGGACTCGGCCGGCTGGCCGGAACAACACAGGCCGCCGCGCTGGTAGCTGATGTCGGAACATTGCAGCAGGTCGCCGCCGGCCTCATCCCAGACGCAGCGGGTCGGCTGATGTTCGGTGCAGAAGTAGGAGATGCCGCTGCAGAAACGATCGTCGCAATCGCTCAGTCCCTCTTCGTCCGGCAAAGCGTGGCAATCGCGCTTGATGGGCACGCCCTTGCTCATGGCCAGGCTGAAAGAGGCGTCGCCGGTGAAATCGCAGCGCGTGGAGTTCTGAAAGAACTGCCCCGGAAAACCGGCGTAGCACTTGATGGCCTGGTAGTAATCCTCGTTGTCATTGAACAAGGTCCAACGGTTGGCATGGACGTAGAGCGGCTTCTTCAGGGACGTGGCCGTGATCTTACGGCAGAAACCCGCCTCCTCGTCGCAGATCTTGCCCGCCGGACAGTCGCTCTCCTGAGCGCAAGGCATGTCGGCGATCGGCTTGCCGGCCAAACGGCAGGCGTTGATCATCCAGAGCCTGTTCTGTTCGACGCCGCCGTTCTGTCCGTCGGCCTCGGTCACCGTGTATTCCAGGGTGACGCTGTCGCCGTAGTGGGCCAGGTCGCCGAGGTCGCGGCCGATGAAGCGTCTCTCGCCGTTGGGCAGGCCGAGCTCGCATTCGATGCGGTGGTCGGAAGCGCAGTAGATGCCTTCGACCGTGATCTGAAAGGTCGACGGCCGGTGGGCGGCCTTGTATTCCGGCGGCAGCGACGGTATGTCCGGCTCGTAAATGCCTTCGGGCCGGAGCACCCGGCCGAGTCCCGGCGGCGCCCAGTCGGCGAAGACCAGGCTAGTGTCGATCCAGCCCAGGCCGGTGCCGTCATCGTTGCCGCTCCAGGCCCAGTGGTAGTTGTCGGGGTCGGCTCCAGCCTCGACCGGCCAGCCGCCGGCCAGGGTGAATTTACCCTGGTCGAAAACTATGAAATGGTCGGACGTGCCGCAGGTCTTGGACACGTCATTGTCGCAATTCAGAGCGATCCAGCCGCGGTCGCCCATGTTGATGACCTTGGCCCAGCCGTAGATGCGCCCTCGCGGGACGCAATAGGATTCGCCGCCGCAGGCCTCGAGCGGACTGCAATCGGCGTGCGTGCTGCAGAAATCCCGGGCGTCCGGTTCGGGCGGCTTGCCGGCCCGCCACTCGGCGTAATTGGCGACGCTCTCGGGATTCACTCCGGCGCAGGTCTTGCCGAAACAGATCCAGCCCAGGTCGTCGGACCAGGCGTAGCCCGTCAGGTCGGCCGTGGTGGGGACATCGCCTCCCGCGTCCTGCTCCTCGAGGTTCACGCCGTAACTGGACAGGTTGCAGGTCCCGAAGTTGCTGCAGTTCATGGAGATCCAGCCGGCGTTCCTCGACCACATCCAGCCCGTGACGTTGCCGCTGTCTCCGGTCGGGACCGGCGGCGAACTGACGGTGAAACCGACGGAAGCCGAACTTATACCGGGACCGGGTGGGTTGAAGACGGTGATGTTATGGCTGCCGGCCGAAGCGATATTGGCGGCCGGCACGATCGCGGTCAGGCCGGACACGCTGACATAGGTCGTGGACAGATCGGTACCGTCCCATCGGACCACCGAAGCGTAACCGTATCCCGTGCCGGTCACGGTCAGGGTGAAAGACGTGCCGCCGGCCGTGGCACCCGATGGATCCAATGACGAGATCGTCGGCGTCGACAATATCAACCAAGTCCAAGTATCGGTCGATGCTGGATCGGTGCTATCGGCCACGGTGAACGTATGCGAGCCGGCGGAAAGCCCGGAATATTCTTGGGGGGAAACACAGGCCGTAAAGACGCCTGAATCCAATTTACACTCGGCCGGATTTTCCGGGGAAATGGTGAAAGAAAAAGTGGCGGAAGTGGAATACTGCATGTCAGCGGGGCCACTGACGATCGTCACCGCAGAGGCGTATGCCGGCGCGACCAGGAACGTTCCGTCAGCACCTGACCAGTACCGGCTCAAACTGAAAAATGACCAGATCAAGAGGCTGGATAAAACCAAAGCTGTGAGGGCTAATTTCGCCGTCTTGGGCCTTCGGGATCTGAGCATAACAACCTGCTCCAATTATACAAAAATAAGGTGGGTCTGCCCACCCCCGAACGGCGTCAACCGGGACCAGGCTTATCCTTGCCTTAAATGACGGTCGATGGCCACGTTCACCAGCCGGTCGGCGTCCTTGTTGGCCTCGCGCCGGACATGGCTGAACCTGACCGCTTTGAAGCCGGTGGATAAATTCCAGACCCGCATGAACAGCGGCGCCAGGCCGGCGTCGCGGACCTTGTACTGGTGGTTCAGCTGCCGGACGACCAGTTCTGAGTCGAGAAAAAAATCCAGTTCCTCGCCGCCGAGCTGCTTGGCATGCTCCAGCGCGTCGACGACCGCCAGGTACTCGGCCTGGTTGTTGGTGGTCTCGCCGACGTAGCGCGAATGTTCCAGAACGACCTGCCCGGCGGCGTCGGTGACGTAGACGCCGATGCCGGCCGGACCGGGATTCCCGCGGGCTCCGCCGTCGGTATGGATGATCAGTTTTTTCATAATTTCCGGGTTTCTCCGGCCAGGGCCGCCGCATCCCCTGCTTCAGTCCCCTTGCCGTCCGCCGGCCGCCAGTCGACGATCTTCAGCTGGATGCTGCGGCTGCCGTTCCAGGCGTTGGCGCCCGGTTCGACCGCGGCGTCGATGCGCGCGCCGGGGCGCAGGGCCGCCGCCTGCTCGGCCAGATTGAATCCTATCATTTTCATCTCCCGGGCGGAACTCCCGCGGACGCCCAGACGCAGGTGCTTGCCGGTCTTGCCGACCGCGTCCAGCGAAGTGACCAGCAGATCCTCCAGCAGGAACCTGGGCCGCGGGTTGCCTTCGCCGAACGGTTCGAACTTTTCCAGCCAGGCGATCAGGTCCCAGTTGACCTGGTCCTGCCGCAGGACGGCGTCGATCTCCAGGACGGGACGGAGATCTCGGCCGGCCAGGACCTCCTGGGCGTAGGCTTCGGCCGCCTC
>CAYPMU010000059.1:0-6718 GCA_964411975.1 uncultured Gammaproteobacteria bacterium
GGACCTTGTCCTCGATCTCCGACCGCGGCCGGGCGTTGCGCTCGCGCGAGACCTTGATGACCTTGGCCTCCGAACCGGTGCGCTGGGCGATCGGCGCCAGCGTCGTGGCCGAGAAGGGCTCGGACGCGGCGCCGTCGATCATCAGTTTCAGATAGACGTCGTATTTGCCCAGGTTGACCAGGTCCTCCGGCAGGAACCGCGGCGTGAACTCGGTCTCCATGAACTCGGCGTCCGCGGCGCCGACGCGGAAGGTCATGATGGTGCCGACGTTGCCGAAGATGGCGTCGCGGATGGTGGTATCGCCGCCGTGCGTGAGCTGCTCGATGAACTGGTGGGCGACGACCAGGTTCAGGCGGTATTTGCGCGCCTCGGACAGGATGTTGGCGAAGGAGGTGGTGGCGAAATTCTGGAACTCGTCGACGTAGAGGTAGAAATCCTGGCGTTCGTTCTCGGGCATGTCGACGCGCTCCATGGCCGCCAGCTGCAGCCGGGTGACGAGCATGCCGCCCAGCAGGCGCGAGTTCTCCTCGCCGATCAGGCCTTTGGCCAGGTTGAGGATGAGGATCTTGCGCTTGTCCATGATCTCGCGGATGTCGATGGTCGACTTCACCTGGGCGACGATGTTGCGGATGATCGAGGCCGACAGGAACTGGCCGACCTTGTTCTGCACCGGGGCGATGGCCTCGGTGCGGTACTTCTCGGAGAAGGCGGCGAACTCCTTGACCCAGAAGGTCTTGACCACCGGGTCCTGGATGAGCGAGACCACGCGCTTGCGGTAGTCGGGGTCGACCAGCAGCCGGTTGATCCCGAGAAGCGTCGAACCGGGCGCGTCCAGGAGCGCCAAAATGGTGTTGAGCAGGATGTACTCCATGCGCGCCGACCAGACGTCGGGCCAGATCTTCTTGAAGACGCCCATCAGGCCTGCGGCCACCAGGTGCTTCTTGCCCGGGTTGACGGACTCCAGGATGTTGAAGCCGATGGGGAAATCCATGTCGCCCGGATTGAAGTAGACTACGTCGTTGATGCGCGACGGCGGGATGAAATCGAGCAGCTTCTGGGCGGTGTCGCCGTGCGGGTCGACGTAGGCCACGCCGTGGCCGGCGTTGATGTCGTGCAGGACCATGTTCTCGATGACCGTGGTCTTGCCCATGCCGGTCTTGCCGATGATGTAGACGTGGCGCCGGCGGTCGTCGGTCTTGATGCCGAACTTGCGCCGCTGATTGCGAAAATTGGTCTCGGCGAAGAGCATGACCTCATTCTCGTGATCGTGGTCGTAAGGCTGTACTTCGGACATAGGGGTCACTCGAGGGACGCCAGCAGCTCGTCGTCCAGGTCGCTGTCGACGGCATCCGCGTCTTTCTCCTCAGCCGTCGGCAGGGACGGCGGAGGCGCGGCGGAGGGCGGCGCCGGTTTGGTCACGGCCTTGAACGGCTTCACGGAAGAGACCTCTGACGTCGGCAGGAACACCGGCGGCTCGGCCCGCTTGGCCTCCGTCTTCTTGATGAGCGGCGCCTTCACGTGGCTGTAGGGGAAATGGTAAAGCGTGGCCATCTCCTCGACGTTCAAAATGCACGGCGGGGCGCCGCGGCCGCTGCGGTTCTTGTAGTTGCGGATGATGGCGGAGGTCTTTTTCGGGACCGACCATTTCTCCCAGAAATAGTCGCCCTTGGGCGTCACCAGGCCGTAAGGTTTGAGCGCGTTCATGTCCAGGGCGGTGAACTGGCCCAGAGCGCCCTTGAACGGCGAGATCACCTTGCCCTTGTTGAAGACGCCGCGTTTGCCGACATAGACCATGCGGATCTTGGCGTTGAAGCCATGCTTGGAGGCTTTCATCTGGACCGCCTCAAGGACGTTCTTTTCGCCCGGCGTCAGGTCCATCATCTTGGACATCGTCTTCTCCTCCTTTTTCTTGGGCGGTCCATCCTCGCCGCTGCCCAGCACCGCTCCGGCCAGCTCGCCCAGGATCATCAACGGCACGTCGACGATGTAATCGGCGATGTTCTTCTTGACCGGCTTCTTCCGGCCGAGGATCTTGTCGACCACGGCCGCGCTCCCCTCTTTCCAGCTGTCGTCGGTCGGCGACAGCAGGAACTGCAGCCACAGCTGTTCGCCGGGCTTCATCGAACTGAACACTTCCAGCAGCGGCGACAGCGGGTCCTTGAAATATTCCTCGGACAGATTGTGCTCGAACTGGACGTGGGTGCGCAGCGGGAACGCCGACGGCTTCCTCATGGAGAACTCCGTGCCCCAGCAGTCGTATTCCGGATGCGGATACTGCAGCGGCTCCTTGTCGGCGTAATCCTCGACCTCGACGATCTCGGCGTCCGGATACTGCGAATAGATCGCCGCCTCGACCAGGTCGCGGAACTTGACCGCCACGTGGATCAGGAACTGCACGTAGCCGTCGATGGAGACGAGCTCGAAGCTGAAGGTGGTCTGGGTCTTGCCGACCCAGTATTTTTCGAAGGTATCGGGGCCGGAGTAGGCGCCGGCCAGCTGGGCGAAGATCTGTTCCACGGCCTTGGGCGTCTGCTCGTTCAGTCGCGGAACGTCGACGGCCAGGAGCGTGTATTTGATGTCCTTGTTGAACTTGATCTGGCGCGACTGCACCCACATGGTCCAGCCGGTGGTCAGCAGCAAAAACAGGATGACCGCCCAGCCGCCATCCAAAAAAAGCCGCGCCAACATCAGCGGGAACGGCAAATCACCCAGCTCCACGAAGTAATTCAGGTTGATATATATCTGGGGCATGGCACCGAATTGGCCTAAATACGCCAAAAATTCCTCCGGAAAGGACCATGTTAAGTATAGCTTATTTGAGGCGAAATTTCAATTGGCTCGGTCTGCCTTAAAAACCGAAGATCCTCCCCTGAGGGAGGATCTTGTCCGGTCCGTGTCCGTCTTAGCGGCTGGACTTCTTCTGCATCAGCACCAGCAAGGGCGCGCAGAGGAAGATCGACGAGTAGGTCCCGGCGAGCAGGCCGATGATCAGGGCCAGGGCGAACCATTTGAGCGTGTCGCCGCCGAACAGGAAAATGGCCATCATCGGGATGAAGGTGGTCAGCGAAGTGTTGATGGAACGGGCGATGGTCTCGTTGACGCTGCGCTCGACGATCTCCTCGAAGGAACCGGCGGTCTTCAGCAGGTTCTCGCGGATGCGGTCGAAGACGACGATGGTGTCGTGGACCGAGAAGCCCAGAACGGTCAGGATGGCGGCGATGAAGGCGGAGTTGATCTCGACGTAAAGGAAATGACCGAGCACGGCGAACACGGCGAGCGGCAGCAGGACGTCATGGAACAGCGCCGGGATCAGGGTGATCAGGCCGTACTTCCAGGACGCCACCGGTTTGGAGACCTTGCGGAAGGCGAAAGCGATATAGGAGCAGATGCCCAACAGCACCAGCGTCAGCGACCACGCGGCGCTCTGGCGCAGATCGTCGCCGACGGTCGGACCGATGGACTCGAAACGCAGCTCCTGAGCCTCGCCCAGGCCCTCGCGCAGGCTGCCCAGCACCTCCTGATGCCTGGACTCGTCCATGTGGGGCAAGCGGATGAGCATGCCCTTATCCCCCATCGGCTGCACGACAAAATCGTTGATGCCGCCCTTTTCCAGGACCTCGCGGGCGCCCTGCGCCGTCGGGACCTGGCCGGAGAATTCCAGTTCCATCAGCGAACCGCCGGTGAAATCGATGCCGAAGCGCAGCGGATAGACCAGCAGACAGACGACCCCGAGGACCACCAGCAGCGAAGAAACGGTGAGCCAGATGTTGCGATACTTGATGATGCGTAAGTACATAGAGGTAGCACTGATTACTTGCGGTCCGCCGCCGGTTCAGACGACAACGAAGCCAGTCCGGGCATGTAAAGCCAGGGATTCTTCAGCGGCCTCCAGCCGCCGACCAGGCGCAGGAGGGTGCGGCTGACGGTGATGGCCGAGAACATCGAGATCAGGACGCCCAGGCCCAGGGTCAGGGCGAAACCCTTGATCAGGCTGGAACTGGAGTAGAACAGGATGGTGCAGGAGATCAGCGTGGTCAGGTTGGAATCGCGGATGGACGGCCAGGCGCGCCTGAAACCCTCGTCGATGGCCGATCCCAGGGTGCGGCCGCGGCGCAGCTCCTCTTTCATGCGTTCGAAGATCAGGATGTTGGCGTCGACGGCCATGCCGACCGACAGGATGAAGCCGGCGATGCCCGACAGGGTCATGGTCACGGGGATGAGTTTGTAGAGCGCCAAGTTGATGGCGGTGTACAGGCTGAGCGCCAGGATGGCCAGCAGGCCCGGCAGGCGGTAGTAGACCAGCATGAACACGGCGATGGCCAGGAAGCCCAGCAAGCCGGCGAACAGGCTCTTGTCCAGCGAATCCCGGCCGAGCGAGGCGCCGACGGACTGCTGGCTCTCCAGGGTGATCGGCACGGGCAGGGCGCCGGCGTTCAGGCGCTTGGCCAGCAATTTGGCCTCCGGGACGGTGAACTTGCCGGTGATGACGGCGCTGCCTTCGAGGATCGGCTCCTGGACCGTCGGCACGGACAGAGGCTGGTTGTCGAGGAAGATGGCCACCGGCTTGCCGACGTTGGCCGTGGTGATGTCGGCGAAGAGCTGCTTGCCCTCGTCGTTGAATTCGATGCCGACCTGCGGCTCGTTGGTCTGGGAGCTGAACTGCAGCGTCGCCCGCTTCAGGTGCTTGCCGGAGAGCTGGGTGTTCTTCCAGGGCGACGGCGGCGGCAGATAGTCGGCCGGCGTCATGATGCGCAACAGGATGCGGGCCAGATGGTACTCATCGCCCATCTTCTGGTCGACGGCCTTGATCAGGTGGTAGCCGAACGGCGTCTCCACGACGTCGGAGACGGCCCCTTTGGCCAGGGCGAAGGCGGCGTCCTCGAACGGCTTGACCATCGCGCCCCGGGCGAAGAAGCCCAGGTCGCCGCCGGCCGAAGCGTTGCTGGCGTCGTCCGAATTCATCTTGGCCAGCTGGGCGAAATTGGCGGCCGTGGCCCGGGACTTCAGGTTGTCGATCAGGGCCTTGGCTTCCTCCTGAGTGCGCTCGTTCTCGCAGCGCTCGGCGCCGGCCCAGCAGACCAGGATGTGGCTGGCCTTGACCTCGGTCAGGACCGACCGCTTCTCGACGTATTTCACGATGTTATAGCCCTCGTCGGTCTGGACCAATTCCGGGCTGACGGTACCGGCCTTGACCTTCGCGGCGATGATGCCGTCGACCAGCGCCTGCTGCGGCCCGGCGGCGGCGACAAATCCGAGATCGCCGCCGCTGTCCTTGGCGGTCGGGTCGACTGAGTTCTCTTTGGCCAGGTCCTCGAACACGGCGCCGGCGGCGCGGGCCTGGGCCAGGAGCTCCTCGCCCCTGGCTTTGACCGCGGCGTTAGCGTCATCCATCTCCTGCCGCTGCTCCGGCGTCAGTTCGCCGACCGGCTGGGCGTCGAGGTTCTCTTCCTTGAATTCCAGGATGGGCGTCTCGCCGATCAGCTTGATGGCTTCGGTGATGTCCCTGACACCGGCCAGGTCGACGGTGACGCGCCAGGCTTCGCCGGAACGGTTGGTCTGGACGAGCGGTTCGGAGACGCCGAAAGCGTTGACGCGGCGCTCGATGACGTCGCGAACGCCGGAAATGGCGTCAGGCTTGTCGCTCTCGGCGATGTTCCGGACGTCGGCGATATAGACCAAGTGCGTGCCGCCCTGAAGGTCGAGGCCTAGGCGGTAAGGGATGTTCCAGAAATGCGGCACGTTGATCTTGGTCTTGTCCTTGACCCAGTCGGCGCCTTTATCCCAGTACGCGGAGTAGCTGAGGTTGCCGGCGAACACCAGCAGCAGCAGGACGAAAACCACGGCCTGGCGGACGCGGCCGCGCGGCGTCTTGGGGGCGACCAGCGAACCCAGCATCTTTAAGATCGAACCGAAAAACGACGAAATATTTACTTTAGGCATATCTTGGCGAAGCGAAACAAAAAGAAGGCTGAGCCTTATTGCTTATGCACAACTGACAGATATGTTAATTCAGTCGCCGTAATTTGGCAACTGTTTGGGAGCGGCCGGCCGGCCGGGATTAAGGCGGTAAAAAGAAAAATCCGCCCCGCGCTGCCGCGGGACGGATAAGATGCGAACGAACGAACTTCAGCCGATGGCCACGCCTTGGTCGTCGGCCAGCTGCTTGAAGGTCGGCGAAACGCGGTAAAGCTCCTCGAAAGAGCCGGCCACGGCTTCGATCTGGGTGTCGCCTTCGGCCAGCGCGTCGCCGCTCTTCAGGACGATGAACTTGGTGCAGAGACGGCGGACCGTGCTCAGGCGATGAGCGATGATCAGGGCCGACATGTCGCGGCACAGGACCTCGGCCAGGCCGGCTTGGACCGCCTTCTCCGTGGTCGAGTCCAGGCTGCTGGTGGCCTCGTCGATGATCATGAAGCGCGGACGGCGCATGGCCGCCGCGCCGATCATCAGGCGCTGGGCTTCGCCGCCGGAGAGCTTGATGCCGTTGCGGCCGACCCGGGTGTCGAGCCCGTCGACCAGACGGTCGCCGAAATCGATCTGCAGCCGGCGCATCAGCTTCCAGAGGTCTTGGTCCGTGACCTTGGCCTGCTCGTCGGCCGGGAGGCCGTAGAGCAGATTCGACCGGATGGTGCCGTCCAGGACCTGGGGCTGCTGGGCGATGTAGCCCAGGGCCGCGGTCCAGGAAGCCAGCCGGTAGTCGCGCAGGTCGCGGCCGTCG
>CAYPMU010000060.1:0-2325 GCA_964411975.1 uncultured Gammaproteobacteria bacterium
CCTATTGTCAGGAATCTTTATCCAAGCGCCAATTGCGAATTGCAGTAACGTTACTTTTCGCTGTGCCGATTTTTTTGGGACCCCCGTTATTATTACTCGTTATAAATATACAACCGACACTGGCGACCAGCACAAAATGGCTGAGTCAATTTTTGGGAGTCTGGACCGTTCTTGCGGGAGAGGTGATCCTGATCTGGCTAATGTGGAAAGCGCTCGAAATATTGGCAACGAAGGCTATTAAAGATCTACACGGGTATTGGCGTGGTTTTGGGGGTGAAAAAATCGTTGCCAATAAATTACGCTGGTTTGGAGATGGCCGGTATCACGCTTTCGCTAATATCAACGTACCCGGCATAGGGAGAAGTGATGTCGATTTTGTTGTTATTGGACCTAAAGGAGTAATTGTGATCGAGGTAAAGAACTGGAGCTGGCCGATTTATATTAGAGACAAAAAATGGTTTGTCGTCGTTAGAAATATATTAAAGCCGGTCTTCAAAGACCCGGCTGAACAAGTCAAAAATAATACTGCCGCGATTGAACAATTACTTAAAACACGCGGTCTTTCTCCTCTAACGGATAAACTTGTTGTGGTCATAGGTGGTGTAAGTAGGCGTGGTCCAACAGGGGTGTATGTATCGAATGAAAATAAACTTATCGATTTCATTGAACGTCACGCTAATTGGATAGGTTATAACAAAATTGAATTCGATAAATTAGTTAACGCATTTGAGACTTTAGCCGGACCTAACTGTAAAGTAATGGCCGTCTGATAAGTCCGGCGGTTTATGTTATAAAGTGCGTCAGCACACCTCGAATTTCCTTGCGGATAAAAGACCTCCTTTCGCGAAGGCGGGCGGCGCGTAGCGCCGCTACCGCCCGCAGGCCGCGCAGCGGCCGTCTGAGCGCACACTGATAAACTATCATGATGTACCTGGGCCACGGGTGGCGCGGAGCGGGGACCCCGGTAGCGCGCAACGAAGCGAGCACTACCGGGGTGCGCAGCGACAGGACCCGTGGCCCGGCTTATTTCCCGTATAAACTTAAACACATCCCATTTCTTGCGGCTGTGGGCTAAAGGTGGCATTATAATAAGGTCATTCCGACCTTATATTTTTTGTTATGCTCGATCTGAAATTCGTCAGGGAGAACGCGGAACTGGTCAAGAAGAACTCCGCCAACAAGAACAAGAAAGTCGACATCGACGCCATCTTGAAGCTGGACGCCGAGCGCCGATCTTTGATCTCCGAAAGCGAGACCCTCAAGGCGCGGCAGAACCGCGAATCCGAAGAGGTGGCCAAGGAAAAGGACGCGGCCAAGCGGAAAGAGAGGATCGAGGCGCTGAAAAAGATCAAAGACGATTTCAAGACCCTGGAGATAAAACTCGCCGCCGCGGAGGTCCAACTCAACACTCTGCTCGATCCCGTGCCTAACATCGCCGACGCCGGCGTCCCGGTCGGTCCGGACGAGAGCGGCAACGTGGTCATCCGTAAGGTCGGCGAACCCACCAAGTTCGATTTCGAGCCCAAGGACCACGTCGCCCTGGGCGAACTACACGACCTGATCGACAACGAACTCGGCGCGGCGGTGACCGGCGCCCGCTTCACCTACCTCAAAGGCGACCTGGTCCTGCTGCAGCAGGCCATCATCCAGTACGTCTTCGCCCTGCTGACCGACCGCCAGGCACTCCAGGGCATCATCGAGAAGAACAAACTGGACCTGCCGGCGACGCCTTTCTTGCCGGTCATCCCGCCGCTGATGATAAAACCCGAGGTAATGCAGCGCATGGCCCGCCTGGAACCTAAGGAAGAGCGCTACCACATTCCCAGCGACGACCTCTACCTCATCGGCAGCGCCGAGCATACCCTCGGCCCGATGCACCTGGACGAGACCCTGCCCGAAGCCAGTTTGCCGCTGCGCTACGTCGCCTGCACCGCTGCCTTCCGCCGCGAGGCCGGCTCCTACGGCAAGGACGTCCGCGGCATCCTGCGCGTCCACCAATTCGACAAGATCGAGATGGAATCGTTCTCCCTGCCGGAGAAGTCGCGCGCCGAACAGGACCTTTTCGTGGCCGTCCAGGAACACCTGCTGCAGGCCTTCAGGATCCCGTACCAGGTCGTTTCCATCTGCACCGGCGACATGGGCGGCCCGGACGCCCGCCAGATCGACATCGAGTGCTGGATGCCGGGCCAGAACCGCTACCGCGAGACCCACACCTCGGACCTGATGACCGACTACCAGGCGCGGCGCCTTAACACCCGCGTCCGCCGCAACGACGGCAAGAGCGAGTTCGTCCACACCAACGACGCCACCTGCGTCGCCATGGGC
>CAYPMU010000060.1:2335-6710 GCA_964411975.1 uncultured Gammaproteobacteria bacterium
GATCATCGCCATCATGGAGAATTTCCAGCGCGCCGATGGCACCATCGAGCTGCCGGAGGTGCTGCATCCTTATCTGGCCGGACGCACGGTGATCGGCCCCAGAAAGTGCTGAACTCGCATGGCTGTTCTTGAACCGAAAACCTGGATCGAGGTCTCGCGGTCGGCATTGCGCCACAACGCCGCTGAATTACGCCGCGCCGTCGGCAGCCGGGTCAAACTGATGGCCGTGGTCAAATCCAACGCCTACGGCCACGGGACCGCCGAAACGGTCCGCGCCGTCGGCCGCCAGGCGGATTGGTTCGGCGTGGATTCGCTGCCCGAGGCCGAACTGGTGCGCCGCGCCGGTTCGAAAAAACCGGTGCTGATACTCGGGTACACGCCGTTCAGCCAGCTGAAGGAAGCGGTGCGGCAAGGTTTCAGCCTGACGGTCTATGATCCGGGAACGGTCGAACGCCTGGCGCGCTTGGCCACCAAGGCCAAGCCGGCCAAACTGCATCTGAAGATCGAGACCGGAACGTCGCGGCAGGGGATACTGCCGACCGACCTGACGCCGCTGGTCCGCGGCATCATGCGCCGCGATCAGCTGCGCATCGAGGGCCTGTCGACCCACTACGCCAACATCGAGGATACGACCGACCCGACCTACGCGCTGGGCCAGTTGCGCCGTTACAAAGACGCCCTGGGGACCCTGTCGGCCCTCGGCCTGGAACCGCCGGTGAAGCACACCGCCTGCAGCGCCGCGGCGCTGCTCTATCCGGAGACCAGGTTCAACCTGGTGCGTACCGGCATTTCACTATACGGACTGTGGTCGTCGGAACTTACCCGCGCCTCGCTGGCCGCCGCCGGAGCCGATATCGACCTCAAGCCGGCCCTGACCTGGAAGACGCTCGTCGCCCAGGTCAAGCGCCTGCCCAAAGGCACGCCGGTAAGCTACGGCCTGACCGAACGCCTGTCCCGGGATTCCGCCGTGGCCGTGCTGCCGGTGGGGTATTGGGACGGCTTTGACCGGGGACTGTCCTCGGTCGGCGAGGTCCTGATCCGCGGCCGCCGGGCGAAGGTCCTGGGGCGGGTCTGCATGAACATGTGCGTGGTCGACGTCAGCGGCATCCCCGGCGTCCGGTCCGAAGACGAGGTCGTGCTGCTCGGCCGCCAGGGCCGCGACCGGATCAGCGCCGAAGAACTGGCCGGGAAGCTCAACACCATCAATTACGAGGTCGTCACCCGCATCAACCCGTCGCTGCCGCGGCGGCTGGTCGCCTGAATATGGTCCGCAGCGGACGAACAACGAAAAAGAAACTGAACGTGGCCGTCGTCTACGGCGGCCGCTCCGGCGAACATGAAGTGTCGCTGCTTTCGGCCGCTTCGGTCATGAAGGCCCTCGACCGCGGCAAATACGCGGTCACGCCCATACTCATCGACAAGCAGGGGCGTTGGTGGCATGACCCGACCGGCCGGCCGTCCGGGCGGAAAGCGCTGAAGCCGGACCCGCGCCATCCCGGCTGGATCCGCGCCAACGATCCGATCGACGTGGTTTTTCCGCTGGTGCACGGCACCGGCGGCGAGGACGGCTGCTTGCAGGGACTCCTGGAGATGGCCGGCGTAGCTTACGTCGGCAGCGGCGTGCTCGGCTCGGCCGTAGGCATGGACAAGGCCGTGCAGAAGAAGATCCTCCGGCAGGCCGGACTGCCGGTGGTGCCGTGGACGGATTTCCGGCGCGATGACTGGCGGCGCGGCCGCGGCCGGATCGTCGCCGACATCGTCCGCCGCCTGAAACTGCCCGTCTTCGTCAAACCGGCCAACCTGGGCTCGTCGGTCGGCATCACCAAGGCCCATGACCGCAAAGAGCTTATGGCCGGCATCAGGCTGGCTTTGCGCTACGACACGAAAGTGGTCGTGGAAAGGGCCGTGCCTCGTCCGCGGGAGATCGAGTGCTCGGTGCTTGGCGGCGCCCGGCCGCGCGCTTCCGTCCCGGGAGAGATCGTCCCGTCCAACGAATTCTACGATTACGAAGCCAAATATATCGACGGCCGGTCGCGAGCCTTCATCCCGGCGCCGTTGCCGGCGGCCGTCAGCCGACGCGTCCGGGCCATGGCCGGCCGCGTCTTCTCGGAACTTGAAGCGTTCGGTCTGGGGCGGGTGGATTTCCTGCTCACCAGGGGGCAGCGGCCGCGACTGTTCGTCAACGAGATCAACACCATTCCCGGCTTCACCGACATCAGCATGTACCCGAAACTTTGGGCCGCCAGCGGGCTGCCTTACCCGCGGCTGCTGGACCAGGTCATCGCCCTGGCCCGCGCCCGGACCGCGGTCCAGGACCGGCTGCTCCGGTCCTACGCGCCGCGGCGCCGCGGGAAATGAGACCGACCGCCATGAAACGCGTTCGCCATGGAAATTTCCAGTATCGTTACATCCGGCCCCAGCGCGGCCGGACCGCCGGTCGGTTCGGCGACGACCGGGGCATCTTTTCGCGATTCGGCGAAGGCCGGCCGAAATCACTGGCCGCGATCGCCATCTTGGCAACGCTGGCCGCCGGCGCCGCCTGGTATTTGTTCTGGAGCCCGGCTTTCCGCGTCCGGGAGGTGGAGATCAGGGGGGCTTCCGCGGACACGGAGCAGATCATCCGCGGACTGATCGACCGGCGCCTGGCCGGCCGGCGGCTGCTGATCCTGCCGGAGAACAGCATGTTCGTTTTCGACCAGGCCGCGGCCATGAAGGGGATCGGCCGGAGCCTGTTCCTGGACGAGCTCCAGATGACCCAAAAACTGCCCGGCCGGCTGACCGTCGATATCAGAGAACGCGCGCTGCGTTCCGTGCTGCTGACCGACAAGCGTTTCTGGGGCCTGGACGGCGCCGGACTGATCCTGCGCGAATTGACGGCCCGGGAGATCGAGGCCCTGGGCGATCTGCCGCCCGACATCGGGTCGGCGTCGGTGCCGGAACTCGGCGCCGAGTCCATGGACGTCCGGCCGGACGACGCCGCCAAGCCCGGGAAGGAGTCGGCGGCGGCCGACGTCGAACCGGTCAAGAACAACGTCAACAAGTATCCGGTGATCATCGACGGCGCGACGGGTTCGAAGGCGCCGGCCAAAGAAAAGCGCCCCGGGGATTCCGCTTTCACCGAAACGGTCATGGCCCTGATCCTCCAGGCCAACGCCCGGCTGCCGGACCTGACCGGCGCGCGCGTCCGCTGGTTCAGCGTCCGCGACTCCGGCGAGACCATCGACGCCACCATGGACGGGGACTGGCTGATCTACCTGACCGCACTGCTGCCGTTCGACGTGCAGGGGTCGAGGCTGGCGCTGGTGCTGAAAGAGAGGATCGGCTCGCGCAAGAACGAATTGGAATATATCGACCTCCGCTACAACGAACGCATCTTCTTCCGGTTCAAATGAACCCGGCGACGTCGGACCATCGCGGCCGGACCTATGCGAAATCAGGCTGAAACAAGCCTGATTTTCAGTACTTCACATATACCATCGCGTCTGCTAAGGTGATTTTCATCAAGAGTTCCTTGAAAATTTGGGCCTCACCTCGGAGGTAGAAGATGAACAAACGCGGCATATTCGTGTGGCTGATCCTGCTCGGCCTGTTCCTGGTGACCATGACCTTCCTGGGACAGGACGGTTCCCAGAAGAAGCAGCGCGACGTGAGCGTCAGCGAGTTCATCACGCTCGTCAAGACGGGCGAGATGAAGGAAGTGGTCATTTCCGGCGCCGACGTCATCGGCGAGACCAAAGCGAACGAGACGGTCAAGACCTATTGCACCAACACCACCGAACTCCTGCGCGTTCTCAACGAGAAGAACGTGCCCTACCGCGAGAACCGGCCGTCGAACTCCGATCAGTGGATCATGTTCGCCCTGAAGCTGGCCTTGCCGCTGCTGCTCATTTTCTTCGTGTTCAGGATGCTGAACAAGGGGGCGATGAACGGCATGAACAAAATGAACGAGCATGCCTCGCACAAAGCGGCGGTCACCCAGAGCGAGAACAACACGACGTTCGCCGCCGTGGCCGGCATCGACGAGGCCGTGGAGGAGGTGCGGGACCTGGTGGAATTCCTCCGGGATCCGCATCGTTTCACCGGTCTCGGCGGACGCATTCCCAAGGGGACGCTGCTGGTCGGGCCGTCGGGCACGGGCAAGACGCTCCTGGCCCGCGCCGTCGCCGGCGAGGCCAAAGTGCCGTTCTTCACGGCCAGCGCCGCCGGCTTCGTCGAGATGTTCGTCGGCGTGGGCGCGGCCCGCGTCCGCGACCTCTTCGAGAAGGCCAAGAAAAGCGCGCCCTGCATCGTCTTCATCGACGAGCTCGACGCCGTCGGCCGCAAGCGCGGCGGCGTCAGCTTCGGCGGGGGACACGACGAACGGGAACAGACCCTG
>CAYPMU010000061.1:0-6706 GCA_964411975.1 uncultured Gammaproteobacteria bacterium
TCCGATCGCGACAGGGATATTACACAAACCGGTTTTTAGAGTGTCAAAGAAACGCCGGCCGGCCGGCGGGAGTGCCGGTCGCAAGCCGGGTTTTGAGGCAGAGCGGTCTGTCTCGGCGCTGGCGAAATAAAAAAGAGCCGGTCGGAGACCGGCTCTCAAGAAGCGTCAGCGTTCTGGGGAAGGTGTTGCGCGCGCCGCTTCCGCTGGCGCTGGTTGCGCCAGTGGTACAAGCCGACCAGCAGCAGTCCGCCGGGAAGGGCGGCGACCGCGATCTGAGCCAGCACTTTGGCCAGCAATATCAGGTGGGGCATGGGTTCCGCTCCGTTCAGTACTGCCGTGTATGCCGGCCAGTTCGGGACGGCTCTGTCCCCGGCCGCCGCATGGCGATCGGGGACCGCCGCGGTCAGGACCGCCATCGGTCCGCCCCCAGCCCATAGCCGGTATCCGTCGTCACTCCTCATCCTTGGCGTCTTCGCCGAGCCACTGCGAGGCGAACTTCTCAGCCTGCTTCAGGTCGCCCGTGGAGAGCAGCTTGCGGAAGCGCTGATCGCTCCGCCCGTCGTTCTCCTGGAAGACCTCGGTGAAGATGGCGGCGGCCAGGCGGCAGATGCCGACGACGTCGCCCATGACGGAGATGAAACGCTCCGCCGGACGGTCGTGGCGGCAGCAGGCGAGGGGCAGCCCGCAGTGGTGCCGGCCGTCCTCGATCCTGGGAACGGGGAGAGCGACGGTCCTGGGCCCGCAGAACTCGGACTGGGCGTAGGCGCTGGCGTAGCCCTTCACCCGTTCGCGCCTCTGGGCCCGGGCGTCATCCTCCTGCTGCTGGCGCTGGACCTGGTCGAAGTCGGCCTTGCGGGAGGCTTTGAGCCCCTCGACCCACTTCAGCATGTCCTCGCGCCGGTCGCGGACCGCCTGGGACTCCTCGATCATCTTGAGGGTGCGGAGCAGCGGGTAGACGCCGCAGCCGGCCTCGCGCAGACGCTTGCCTTTTTCGGAGGCGATGGCCTCGGCACAGGTCCGGCAGCGCACCAGCGCCGCAAGCTTCTCCCGCGTCGTCCGCATCGGATCGCACGAGGTGTTGTACATCTGCTCGGCGTATCCGGAGCTGCCGCAGCCGGCCGTCTTGCAGGCGAAACGCTCGCCTCGCTTCACGTCCGTTCGGTTCTCCTCCCGAACGGCTTCCTTCATCTTCTTTTCTTCGGACATGACGTCCTCCTTTCGGGATGAGAGCCAATAAAGCCTTCGGTCCCTTGGTTGTTCACTGCAACACATTCAACTTTCAACGAACGCGTAACGGCAGACCTTAGCACGCATATTCACCTTTGTCAATGGAGAATGACAGAATTTGCGGCGCTATTTAATGCGGCGGGCATTCGGGTCATGTGGATAAGATGAGCAAAAGTAGGTCAAATAGGCATCGCTGTCCAGTGCCTAAAATCAGAGGCATATTGAGGAATCTTGATATCAGATGACCGAACAACAGGGTATAAGTATGCACATGGTCGGAGTTTTAGCCTTAAAAATCCAATAATAACGCTAATATAAGCAAAAAAACTCTTACCTCTTGACAAAAAGTCGCTTCAGCCCTTGACGCCCTGTTCACACTTTGCTATCATCACGCAGAACACCGTGGCCATTAAATGGACCGGCCGGAGCGAAGAAAATGAGCTTGGCTCTAACCGGAATCGCGGTCGAACATATCATGTTCGTGAAACGGGAAAAAATCTAAGGCGGTTTCTGAATAATCACCCCTGTCGCAGCGGAAAACACGTGTGCGGATAGGCAGGGGGGATATTTTTTTACTGCCTCAAAAAATTCAGATCCTGAAATCGATGATCGGGAGGGGTACCCCTGTCCGCGACCGGCCAACGGCTTCAGGCTCTTAATTTTCGCACCAACCGTCTTTGGGTAATTTTTTTCAACTATGATGTTCAAAAGACAGGTCCCCAAGAACAAAGAGCGAAAATCATTCTCCGGCGTGGTCGACGCCATGCACATGCCGGACCTGATCGAGGTCCAGAAGAAATCCTACGATTGGCTGTTCAAGGAGGGCATCCGCGAACTTTTCGAAGAGGTCTCGCCGGTCAAGGATTTCATCGGCCGCGACCTGGAGCTTTATTTCCTGGATTATTATCTCGATGAACCGAAGTTCGACGAGGCCACGACCAAGGCCAAGAACCTGACCTTCGAGGCGCCGCTGCGGGTCAAGGCCCGGCTGATCAACAAGCGCACGGCCGAGACCAAGGAGCAGGAGATCTATCTCGGCGACTTCCCGATCATGACCGATCGCGGCACGTTCATCATCAACGGCATCGAGCGCGTCGTCGTTTCGCAGCTGGTCCGCTCCGCCGGCGTCTTCTTCACCGCCGAGATCAACCGCGCCCGCAAGCATTTCGGCGCCAAGATCATCCCCAACCGGGGCGCCTGGCTGGAGATGGAGACCGACACTTCCAACGTCATCTGGGTCAAGATCGACCGCAAGCGCAAGGTGGCGGTGACGTCGCTGCTGCGGGCTTTCGGTTACAGCTCCGACGAGGAGATCGCCGGCCTGTTCGCCGACGTCGACAAGCACCCGTCGATCAAATACATCCAGAACACCCTGGAAAAGGACACGGCCAAGAACGAGGAAGAGGGCCTCAAGGAGGTCTACAAGCGCATCCGCCCGGGCGACCTGGCCACGGCCGACAACGCCCGCTCGCTGATCCACTCGATGTTCTTCAATTTCGACCGTTACGACCTGGGCAAGGTCGGCCGCTACAAGTTCGCCCAGCGTTTCGGCCTGAACTTCGACAAGGACCAGATCGAGAAGCCGGAGAATCGCATCCTGCGCAAGGAGGACCTGGTGACCATCGTCCGCGAACTGATCCGCCTGAACATCACCCAGGAGGCGGCCGACGACGTCGACCACCTCGGCAACCGCCGCATCCGGGCCGTGGGCGAGCTCGTCCAGAACCGCCTGCGCGTCGGCCTCTCCCGCATGGAGCGCATCATCAAGGACCGCATGTCCACCATGGACATCATGAATCTGACCCCGTCGCGCCTGGTCAACGCCCGGCCGATCATCGGCGTCATCCGCGAGTTCTTCATGTCCTCGCAGCTGTCGCAGTTCATGGACCAGACCAACCCGCTGGCCGAGCTCGAACACAAGCGCCGCCTGTCGGCCATGGGCCCCGGCGGCCTCTCCCGCGAGCGCGCCGGCTTCGACGTCCGCGACGTGCACCCGACCCACTACGGCCGCATCTGTCCCATCGCCACTCCGGAAGGCCCGAACATCGGCCTGGTCGGCCACTTGGCCAGTTACGCCCGGGTCAACGAGTACGGCTTCATCGAAACGCCGTACCGCAAGGTGGTGAAGGAGGCGGCCAACGACGGCAAGGAAGCCGTCGGCGAGATCGCCCGCGGCGACGTCGCCGATCCGGATTCGGGCAAGGTACTGGTCAGGGACGGCGAGGAGATCAGCAAGGCTGACGCGGCCAAGCTGGCCAAGTCCGGCCTGAAGACCGTGCCGGTCAAGCCGCGCGTCACCAAGGACATCCTTTATCTGAACGCTTTCGCCGAAGAGAAGGCCATCACCACCGCGGCCACCACGGCGCTGGACGACAAGGGATACTTCCTGGAGTCCAAGGTCAGCGTCCGCAAATTCGGCGAACCTTCGGTCGAAGACGTCGAGAAGATCGACTACATGGACGTCTCCTCCCGGCAGATCGTCTCCATCGCCACTTCCTGCGTGCCTTTCCTGGAGCATGACGACGCCAACCGCGCCCTGATGGCCACGAACATGCAGCGCCAGGCCGTCCCCTGCATCAAGCCGGACGCGCCGATCGTCGGCACCGGCGTCGAGCACCGCGCCGCTTTGGATTCCGGCCACCTGGTCATCTCCGAGGTCGACGGCACGGTGTCGTCCGTCCAGTCGGACAAGGTCGAGGTCACGGGCGAGGACGGCGCCGTCCGCAGCTACCGCCTCAACAAGTTCGTCCGCTCCAACTCCTCCACCTGCATCAACCAGCGCCCGGTCGTGTCCCACGGCCAGGAGGTCAAGGCTGGCCAGATCCTGGCCGACGGCGGCGCCATCGACAACGGTGAACTGGCCCTGGGCCAGAACCTGCTGGTCGCCTTTCTTTCCTGGGAGGGCTACAACTACGAGGACGCCGTCATTTTGAGCGACCGCCTGGTGCAGCAGGACCGCTACACTTCCATCCATATCGAGAATTACCTGATGGACGTCCGCGAGACCAAGCTCGGCCCGGAGGTCGTCACTTCCGACATTCCCAACATCAGTGAAGAGAAACTCAAGAACCTCGACGAGAACGGCATCGTCCGCGTCGGCGCCGAGGTCGTCTCCGGCGACATCCTGGTCGGCAAGATCACGCCCAAGGGCGAGACCGAGCTCAGCGCCGAGGAGAAGCTGTTGCGCGCCATCTTCGGCGAAAAGGCCCGCGACGTGCGCGACAGCTCCCTCTATCTCGAACACGGCGAACACGGCAAGGTCGTGGACATCAAGATCTTCTCCCGCGAGGCCGGCGACAAGCTGCCCCCGGGCGTCATCATGACCATCCAGGTGGCCGTGGCCGACCTGCGCAAGGTCCAGGTCGGCGACAAGGTGGCCGGACGCCACGGCAACAAGGGCGTCATTTCCAAGATCGTCCCGGCCGAGGACATGCCTTTCCTGGCCGACGGCACTCCGGTCGACGTCATCCTGTCGCCGCTCGGCGTCGTCTCCCGCATGAACCTGGGACAGATCCTGGAGACGCACATGGGCCTGGCCGCCAATTCTTTGGGCTACCACGCGGTCACGCCGGTACTGAACGGCATCACTGAACAGCAGATCAAGGACGAACTGAAGCGCGCCGGCCTCCCCGAGGACGGCCAGGTGACGCTCTATGACGGCCGCAACGGCGAACCTTTCGACAACAAAGTCACGGTCGGCTACATCTACGTGATGAAGCTGAACCACATGGTCGAGGACAAGATCCACCAGCGCTCCATCGGCCCGTACTCGCTCATCACCCAGCAGCCGCTGGGAGGCAAGGCGCAGTTCGGCGGCCAGCGTTTCGGCGAAATGGAGGTCTGGGCGCTTGAAGCCTACGGCGCGGCCCACACCCTGCAGGAGATCCTGACCATCAAGTCCGACGACGTTCCCGGCCGGTCCAAGGCCTACGAGTCCATCATCAAGGGCGAGCCGATCCGGAAGATCAACGTCCCGGAATCGTTCAACGTGCTGGTGCGCGAGCTGAAAGGCCTGTGCCTGGACGTCGAACTGCTCAAGGACAAGAAACGCATCGATCTGGACGAGTCCAAACCGGCGCCGTTCACGGCTCCGTCAGGACGGATGGCTCCCGCGGGAGCGGTCGGATCCGGACTGCCCGAAGAAGGAGAAGCGCCCAAGCCTCCCGCGAGGGATGAAGGCCAGGAGGCGGCCTAAGCCATCATCACTGCTTTGACCTTACGCCTATGAATCCCATCGCCGATCAATTCAAGATCCAGGACTTCGACGCCATCCGCCTCAAGCTGGCGTCCCCCGAGACCATGAAGCAATGGTCGTACGGGGAAGTGTCCAACCCGGAGACCATCAACTACCGCACCCAGAAGCCGGAGAAGGGCGGCCTGTTCGCCGAAGAGATCTTCGGCCCGTCCAAGGATTGGGAGTGTTACTGCGGCAAATACAAGAAAGTGCGCTACAAAGGCATCATCTGCGACAAGTGCGGCGTCGAAGTGACGCACTCGCTGGTCCGCCGCGAGCGCATGGGCCACATCGAGCTGGCCTCGCCGGTCTCGCACATCTGGTTCCTGCGCGGCGTGCCCTCGAAGATCGGCCTGACCCTCGACCTGTCGGTGCAAAATCTCGAGAAAGTGATCTACTTCGCCAATTTCATCGTCACCGAAGTGCGCGAGGACATTAAGAACGAGACCCTGGAACAGGTCCGCGCCGAGTACAAATCCAAGAAGAAGCAGCTCGAAGGCGACTACAAGCGCCAGGTCGAGCAGATCGGCCAGACTGACAAGAGCGAGGCCGAGAAGGAAAAGGCGCTGGCTGCGGCTTTCGACATGAAGTCGAAGAAACTCAAGGAACTGGACGAGGATTTCCGCACGGTCGACAAGGAATTGAAGGACCTCAAGCCGCTGCGCATCATTTCCGAGAACACCTACCAGGAGTGGTCGCTCAAGTACGGCCACATCTTCGAGGCCGGCATCGGCGCCGAGGCCGTCCGTTACCTCCTGACCAAGATCGACCTCGACACCCTGATCGCCGGCCTCGACGAGGAGATCGCCGACGAGCCGTTGGGCGCCAAGTACGACAAGCTGGTGCGCCGCGTCAAGCTGATCCGTTCGCTGAAGATCAACGGCATCCGGCCGGAGTGGACGGTCCTGACCACCATCCCGGTCATTCCGCCGGACCTGCGCCCGATGGTGCCGCTGGACGGCGGCCGTTTCGCCGCGTCCGACCTGAATGACCTCTACCGCCGCGTCATCAACCGCAACAACCGCCTGAAGAAGCTGCTCGAACTGAACGCCCCGGAGGTCATCACCCGCAACGAGATGCGCATGCTGCAGGAGGCCGTGGACGCCCTGATCGACAATTCCGCCCGGCAGTCCAAGACCGTGCTCGCCACCACCGGCAAGAAGCGTCAGCTCAAGTCGCTGGCCGACATCCTCAAGGGCAAGCAGGGCCGCTTCCGCCAGAACCTGCTCGGCAAGCGCGTCGACT
>CAYPMU010000062.1:0-1277 GCA_964411975.1 uncultured Gammaproteobacteria bacterium
TCCTTACTGGGGCTACTACCGCTTCCACGGCGGCTACTACCACTGGCAGCAGCGCTATTACTGGGACTACCGCCCCGGCTATCCGCCGCCCGGCTACTGGCGCCATCACTGGTACGGCCACCCGCACGCGCCGCGCTTCCCGGCGCACCCGCCGAGGCATCGTACCCACCCGCCGAGGCATCGCCGCTGATCCGCCCGCCTGCCCGCAGGCGGGCCGCGGCCGACAACGAAAAAGCCCGCTCTCGCGGGCTGTTTTTTTATCCGATCGTCAGGCTGCCGGCCGGACGCGCTCACTCGCCCTTGGCCAGGCCGGCGCGCGCCACGTACTCCTTGAACTCTTTCTTGTAGATGTCGATCAGCGCCATGGTCACGGCCAGGGTCAGCGGGCCGAGGATGAAACCGGAGAAACCGTAGAACTGAAAGCCGCCCAGGATCGACAACAGGATCAGCAGCGGATGGATCTTGGTCTTGCTCTCGACCAGCTTGGGCTGCAGCAGATTATCGATGGTGCCGATGATCGTGATCGAAACGGCGGTCAGGGCGATCGCCGCCCCGAGATGGCCGGTGAACAGGAGATAAGCGACGATCGGGATAGTGATCAGTCCCGAACCGAAGATCGGCAGGAATGAGGCCATGCCGGTCATGGTGCCCCAGAACAGCGGGGCCGGCACGCCGAACACCCAAAAAGCCATGCCGGCCAGGATGCCCTTGATCAGGCCGACGACCAGTACGCCGTTCATGACCGCCCGGACCGCGACCACCACCTTCTGGAATACCAGCTCATCGTACTCGTCGCCCAGCGGCGACAGCATCAATAATTCGTTCTTGATCTTGGTGCCGTCCTTCAGCAGATAATAGACCATTATCAGGATGATGATGAAACTGATGAGGACGCCGAAGAGGTTGGAGAACAAGGCGATCAGGTTGGACGAAAGCTTACCGGCGACGGTCCGCAACAGACCGAGCGCTTCATTGATGACCGCCGGTATCTGGTCCTGCATGTTGGGCGGCAGCATCCGACGCAATAACTGCTCCAGCGTGGCCAGGTCGAAATAACCCTTGACGTTGCCGAACAAGCCGACCAACTCGGCCGACAAAGCCGCGAAAAAATATATCGTGGGCAGGATGATCGTCATCGAGACGACGACGACCGTGAGGAAAGCGGCGGCCGTGTCCGACTTCAGATAGCGGAATAAATACTTGAAAAGCGGCCGGGAAACGATGGCCAGCACGCCGCCGAAAGCCAGCAGAGTCAGATAGGAACGGAACACCAACAA
>CAYPMU010000062.1:1287-6705 GCA_964411975.1 uncultured Gammaproteobacteria bacterium
TGAGGATCAGGATAGTGACGAAAAAATAGACCTGGAACCGCTTATAGCTCATATTTGCTTTAATTATACGCCAAAATGGGCCGGTCTACAACTGGGGCCGCGGAACGCGGCTCCGCCGCAGCCGACGACCGGCGGCGGCGAACAGCACGGCCAGCGGGCCGAAGATGGCCGCGGCCAGCAGGGTGCAGGCCAGCCCGTAACTCAGCAGCACGTTGACGGCCCCCAAAGGTCCGGCCAGCCAGGCGCTGACGGCCGGCGGCACGGCCGGCGAGACGTATTTCCCGGCCAGGATGACCAGGGCGGCCAGTACGGCCAGGGTGATGACGCCCCAGACGGTATGCTTCAGGTCGGTCCGGGAGGGGGCGATGTGCGCCGACAGCGGTACCAGGGCGTAGACGAACACCAGCAGGCGCCAACCGCCATGGCCCAGGGCGGCGAAAAGGGCGGCAAAAAAATCCAGATAGCCGCGGCCGGCGTCGGCGAAGAACGTCCAGACCGCCGCTACCCCGCCGCCGATGGCGGCCGGCCGGAACGAGGAGGCGGCGAGGACCTCGGGGAAGAGCAGGCGCAACAGCAGCCAGAGCAGGGCCGCGCCGCCGAAGAACGGGGCGCTCCCGATGATCAGCGAGGATAAAGGGTTGCGCGGCTTGACGTGCGAAACGTAGCCGAGGGTCAGGCCGCCGTCGGCCGCCGGCCGGGGGGAAAAGAACTTGACCTCCAGCACCTTGGTGCGGGTCAGCCAGCAGCCGATCAGGTGCGACGTCTCGTGCACGACCACTCCCGGCCAATTGAACAGCAAGTACAACCGGCGGCCGAGCCGCTGATAAAAAAGACCGTTAAGATATTTGGACAGCAGGTTCAGCAGGAAGATCTGCGCCAGGAGCGGTATGAACAGGATGAGTATCGCCATAAACTTAGGTCACGATGATCTGCCGGCGGCCCGGCGGCGATGCCGCCACGACAGCAGCAACACCTGCCAGCCGTAGACCAGGCTTCGCCCCAGACCGATGGACGACGATTCCCGGTCATAACGCGCCGGACAGGGAATTTCGCCCAACCGATATCCCCGCTCCAGCGCGGTCACCAGGATCTGGTTATCAAAGATGAAATCGTCGGAGAACGAGGCCAGCGGCAGGTCCTGCAGGACTCGGCGGCTGAAGGCCCGATAACCGGGGTGGTACTCGGTCAGGCGCTGCCCGAGGCAGAAGTTCTGCCAGGCGGTCAGCAGGCGGTTGCCGAGGTACTTATATACAGGCATGCCGCCGCGCAGCGCCGCCCGGTCGGTCATGCGCGAGGCCAAGGCGATGTCGCAGCTCCCGGAAACGACCAGGCCCGCCAAGGAGGGTATCAGGGCCGGATCATACTGGTAGTCCGGATGGAGCATGACCACGACGTCGGCGCCGATCTCCAGGGCATGGCGATAGCAGGTCTTCTGGTTGGCTCCGTAGCCGCGGTTGCGGTCGTGTGCCAGGACGATGAGGTCCAGCTGCCGGGCGGCGGCCAGCGTGCCGTCGCTGCTGGCGTCATCGGTCAGGATGACCTGATCGACGACGCCGCGGGGCGACCCGCCTGTATTATGATGAGGAAGTCCCGTTTCGCGGGGAATGGCCTCATAGGTCTTGCGCAGCGTGCGTGCGGCGTTGAAGGCCGGCAGGACCACGACGATCTTCTGTCCGGCGATCATATCCGAAAAAGCAGACTCAGGCCCTTGCGCAGGTAGTTCAGCAGCATGCGCGGCGATTCCACTTTGCACAACGTCCGGTAGATGTAAGCCGGCCGCAGATAATACTTCCGGACCGCCCGGCGGCGCAGCTTGCCCAAGCGGGCGTTGTCCAGGTGCAGCGTCCGGACCGGCGAGTTCATCACGTCCTGACCGACGATCCTGCCGGGGTCGACCAGACCCATGCCCAGGGCCAGTTCGTGGAATTCGGTGCCGGGAAAAGGATAGGCCGCGTGGAATTCGACGAAATCGCTGTCCAATTCGATGGCCAGGTCCAGCGTCTCCTGGATGCTTTTCTCGTCGTCCCAAGGGAACCCGAGGATGTAGAAATTATAGGTCTTGATCCCCTGCCGGCGGCAGGCTTTGACCGCCCGCCGGGCCTCGTCGAGCGTGATGCCTTTCTGGATGCGGTCCAGGATGGCCTGGCTGCCCGACTCTATCCCCAGGCCGATCATCCAGCAACCGGCGGCCTTCATCCGGGACAGCAGTTCCTCGTCCATGGTGTTGACCCGGCTGTTGCAGACCCAGTTTATCTTCAGCCCGGCCCGGGCTATCCGGTCGCAGATCTCCAGCACCCAGTCGCGGTTCCAGGTGAAAGTGTCGGCCCGGAAATAAAAATTCCTGATGCCGAAGTCGGCGACGCAGCGGCCGATCTCCTCGACGATGCCGCGCGGCGAACGCTGGCTGATGACCTTCCCGGAAACGACCTTGACCAGGCAGAAGATGCAGTTCATCGGACAGCCCCGGGCGGTCAGGATGGTGGCCTGCGGCTCGCCGGTGTCCGGACGGACGTACAGGTCGTTCTTGAGCAGGCGCCGGTCGGGCAGGGGCAGCCAATCCAGGTCGGCGATCCGCGGCCGGCCGGGATTGCGGACCAGGCGCCCGTCCTCGCGGAAACTGATGCCCAGGACATCGCGCAGCGGCCGGCCCCGGACGATCTCCTCGACGGCTTTTTCCGCTTCCTGACGGATGACGATGTCCAGCGCCGGACAGGCCTCCAGGGACTGCAGGTCGTCGACCACGAAATGGGCGCCTTTGGCGATGGTCAGCACGCCCGGGAGGATGGACTTGGCCGAGCTGATGCAAGCCAGGTCCGAGGTCAGCGTCGGCGTCGTGGCGCTGACCACCAGTATGTCGGGGCGGAATTGCAGAAGGTCGTTGAGGTAATCCTGGGTCCCCAGGCCCTCGGCCGGGTAGTCGCGCAGCCAGCAGCGGCAACCGTTCTCCTGGAGGATGGTGGCGTAATACAGCAGGTCCATCGGCGCGCGCAGCGCCGAAGAGATGGATCCGGCCGGCACCTGGCAGCGGTCGTCGCGGATATAATTGCCGGTCGGCGGATTTATCAGCAGAGCTTTCTTACTCATGTTCGATGATGATGACCAGATGCTGAAAAGGATACCACCAAAACGGCTTGCCGGCAGGTTCCACCCGGCAGCGCCAGCCGCCGCCGTCCAGGAACGTCCGCCAACCCCGGGCCGTACGGTAAGTCTCCGGATGGGGCAAGCCGCCGTAATGCAGCTTGTTGATGACCCGGTCGAACAGCCTGATGAGCCGGCCCGGCTCGACCTCGAAGACCAGGACCCGGTCGGCGACGCGCAGCGCCCGGGCGATCAGCCCGGCCTGATCGGTCACGTGATGCAGCACGTCGTTGAGCATGGCGGCGCGAAAGGCGCGGTCGGCGAAGGGCAGCGGGGCGGCGGCTTCGATGGCGACGAAAGGCAGGTCGCGGACGAGGCGCCGTTCCGTGTCGGCGCAGGTCACCTCCCAGCCCAGCTCCCGGGCGACGATCCCGGCGACAACGCCGCTGCCGCTGCCGATGTCCAGGACCCGGGCCGGACCGGCCAAAAGCCGGCCGTAAATCTCGGCGATGAAACGCCCGCGGACCGCGGTCAGCTTATCCAGCATAATGGTCCAGTTTAATCCTTCTCGTACAATAACAGAAGCGTCCGCTGGCGTTCCGGGTCCTCGTCACCGGCCGGGAATTCCAGCGCGGCCCGCAGCAGGTAATTCTCGCTGAGCCAGCGCCGTTTGAGACCGCCGGGATCCTGGAGCGAGGCGGACTGGGGATAGTAGTCGACGGTCCAGATCCGGACCCGGCCGGCGGCCAGCCGTTGCAGGGTCCCCAGATCGCCCGCGGTCATGAGGTCGTAGTCGAAATAACGGAAACGCTCGTACATGTCGGCGACGTTGGCGCCGTTCCGCGGGAAGAAGACGGCGACGTCCGCATGGCCGCCGTAATACCGCCGGAACAGGATGTCGGTGTAATGATCAAGGAGCAGCAGGTCGCCGGGCCTCTCCCGCTCCTCGACCGCCGCGGCGAAAGCCGGGGCGTAGTAGCGGAAAGCCAGGTCCGGCGTGACCTCCCAGGCGCCAGTGACCGGCATGAACATGACCAGCGTCAGCGCGACGATGGCGGCGCCGAGGTGCCAGCCGCGCCAGCGGGCCAGCCAGGCGCCGGCCAGCGCCGCCGCCGGCGCGGCGTAGACCAGGTAATATTTGGGGTCGTAGATCAGCCCGGCGATCATGAAGATCGCGATGCCGCCGAAGACCAGCCAGCCCAGCAGGGCCGCCGAGACCTTCTCTTCCGGCCGGCGCGGCGCGGACCAAAGGCGCCAGACGATCCAGCCGCATCCCGCGGCCGCGGCGGCGCCGCACCCCAGCGCGATGACCGCCGTGAACCAGGAGGACGGATAAAAGGCCCGCTCGCCGAAAAAGACCGCGGCGAAATATTCGGGGACCGACAACAGGCTGCCGTGGCCGAAGGCCCGCTGCAGGTAGGGCGTCCCGGCCGCGGAACCGGGGCCGAGGTCCGCCCATCTCCGGAACAGCAGCGGCAGCGGCAGGCAGGCCGCCGCCCCGGCGCCGAGCAGCAACAACCAGGTCCGCCGGGCGACGCGGTCGCGGCCCAGGCGGCAGGCGACGAACAAGTTCTGCAGGATGAAAAAGAACAGGTAAGTGTAGTGGGCGTAGAGCCCGAGGACCGAAAAGACGATCCACCCGGCCCCGTCGGCGCGGCGCCGCCGTTCCAGGAACCGCCGCAGGAATATCAGGGACAGGACCGCCAGACAGAACAGGAGATTATAGGCCCTGACCTCGGTGGCGAACTTGAGGTGCAGCGGGGACAGAGCGGCTGCCAGGGCGGCCAGCACGCCGGCGCGCCGGCCGAAATATTCCTTGCCCAAAAAATATACCAGGAGCACGCCGGCCGCGCTCAGCAGGACCGAGAAAAGCGCCAGCGCCGGCGTCCCGGTACCGAAGAGCCTCATCCAAAAATGCAGCAACGCGACGAAAAGACCGGGCGTCGTGTCATACCCCGACAGCCGGATCGCGTCCGCCAGCCCCCGCGAGGCGAAATACGCGGAATAGGCCTCGTCGTACCAGAGGACCTTGCCGCTGATGGAGCCGCCGATATTGGTCAGAAACAGCGGCAGGCGCACGAAAACGGCCGCTGCCATGACGGCGGCCACAGACCAGGGGAACGACCTGAATTGTGCCACGAGGCGCTGACTCATATGCCCCGGCTTAGCGCCGGACGTCGTCACGGCAGCTCCAGCTGCTCCATGCGCCGCGGCGCGACCAGCCAGTAAACGGCGATGACCGCCCAGGAAACAATGAGCATGCCGAAGACGGACTTGATATCAATGGCGCCGCGGGACAGGTAGGCCAGAGCGAAGCCGTGGACGTAGCGCAGCATCACC
>CAYPMU010000063.1:0-6701 GCA_964411975.1 uncultured Gammaproteobacteria bacterium
AAACTGGTGCGCCAGTGCGTCAAGACCATCAGGCTGTGCGAACCGCAGGCCAGTTTCGAGATCATCGTCGTCGACAACGATTCGCGCGACGGGACGGAAGAGATGCTGCGCCAGCACTATCCCGAGGTCAAGTTCGTCCAGTCCGGCAAGAACCGGGGATACGCCGCCGGCAACAACCTGGGTATCCGCCAGGCCATCGGCCGGTACGTGATGATCCTCAATCCGGACATCACCGTGAAACCCGGTTCGATCGACGCCATCATCGGCTACCTGGAGCGGCACCAGGACATCGGCATCCTCGGACCCAAACTGGTCAAACCCGACGGGTCGGTCGATGAATCCTGCTATCGTTTTCCCGGTTATCTCACCCCGCTTTACCGGCGGACGCCGTTCGGCAAGCTGGCCGCCGGACGCCGGGCCCTGAGTCGCTATCTCATGGCCGACTACGACCGCAAGATGACCCGCGACGTCGACTGGCTGCTGGGGGCGGTCCTGGTGGTCAGGCGCACGGCCTTGCTCCAGGTCGGGCTCTTTGACGAGCGTTTTTTCCTGTATTTCGAGGATACCGACTGGTGCCGTCGTTTCTGGCAGGCGGGATTCCGGGTGGTTTATTACACGGGCGCGGAAATGGTACACTACCACGAGAGGCTTTCGGCCCGGGGGCACTGGTTCACCAGCTTATTCCGCCGTTCGACCCGCGTCCATATTTCCAGCTGGCTCAAGTATTTCCGCAAGTGGCGGTCGGTCTCCGGGGCGGGCGCCGCCCGGGACGGCCGGCAGAAAGACCGGGAATAGCCGGTCATCATCTATTTTTCGCCCATGTTCGGTCGCAAAAAACATCTCGACTTGCTGCGGGCCAGGTCTTTTTTCCGCAAGACCTCGGCCGGCGGTTCTTGGTCCTGGGTCCGTCCGGCGCTGCTGGTCCTGACCTTGGTCCTCGGCGTCGCCGCCCTGGTCGCGCTGCCTTTCGGACTGGTCGCCGGCCGCGTTTATCAGCAGGCCCTGGCGGGCAAGAACGACATTTTGGCTGCCGAACAGGCCGTCGAGGAGCTGGACGTGGATCAGGCCCTGGCGCTGGTCGGCAGCGCCGCGGATAAGTTCGGTTCGGCCAGGCGCGAGCTGGAAAAGCTGCGCTTCCTGGGCTTCCTGTCCTACATCGACGAGCGGGTGCGGGCCGCCGACGGCCTGCTGGCCACGGGCGTTTCCGCCGCCGAGGGCATGCGCCAGGCCCTGGAAGCCGTCCGCGACATCTTTGAGATCGTGCGCGACGTCGAGGGGCTGAGCGGCACCGTCAGTTCGACCCTGCCGGACGCCTCGATGCTTTACCGCGAACTGTCCGCCGACCAGAAGCGGCAGATCCTGGCCGGCCTGGCGCGGGGCGCGCCCAAGATCCGGGAGGCCGTCGGCCAGGTGGATTCGGCCATCCTGACCTTCGACGGCCTGCCGGACAGCGAGACCGTCCGTTCGCTGAAAGCCCGCACCGGTCCGCTGCGCGACAAGCTGGTCACGCTGCGCGAGCGCCTCAGCGCCGTTCTGCCCGCGGCCGAGATCCTGCCCGGCGTGCTCGGTTACCCCGACGAGAAGCGCTATCTCCTGATCTTCCAGAACGACACCGAATTGCGGCCGACGGGCGGGTTCCTCAGCATGGTCGGGGAGCTCGTCATCCGCGACGCCGACCTGGCCGCGCTGGACATGGACGACGTCTACGCCCTGGACGGGCCCTCGGAATCCGTCCCCCGTCCGCCGCCGCCGGCGCCGATCCGCAAGTACATCGTCATCGACAAGTGGTACCTGCGCGACGCCAACTGGTCGCCGGATTTCACCGCCGCGGCCGCGACCATCGAGCAGTTCTACCGGGACGAGTACGTCGTGGCGCATCCCGGCGCCCGGGCGCCGGAGATCGACGGCATCATCGCCGTGACGCCCGACCTGGCCCGCGAGGTCCTGCGCGCCACCGGCCCGATCGTCGTCGACGGATATTCTTTCGACGCGGAGAACCTGGTGGACGAGCTGGAGTTCCAGGTGGAGAAGGGCTACGTCGCCGCCGGCATCCCGGCCTGGCAGCGCAAGGAGATCGTCGGGAAACTGTTCCAGGAGATGATCGCCCGCGTCACTTCCTTCTCGCTGACGCAGCTGCTCGGACTGATCAGCGGCATCCATCGCGGGCTGGCCGAAGGCGACATCCTCCTGTGGTCCAAGGACCCCGGGCTGCAGCGGATCATCCTGGACCATGACTGGGGCGGCAAGCTGCGCGACGTGCGCGGCGATTATCTGGCGGTCATCGACGCCAACCTGGCCAGCCTCAAGAGCGATCCCGTGGTCAGCCGGTCCATCCGTTATTCCCTGGTCCCCGACGGCCAGGGGGGATTCGTCGGCAAAGCCGCCGTCACATACGACAATCGCGGCGCGTTCACCTGGAAGACCACCCGTTACCGCACCTACACCCGCGTTTACGTCCCCGCCGGGTCCGAACTGATCGGCGTCAGCGGCGCCATGGAGAACGACAAGCTCAAGGATCCGGCCCGCCGTCCCGGCCAGGCCGACAGCGCTCTGGAGCTCGGCCGCCGCTATTTCGGAGCCTTCATTTCCATCGAGCCGGGAGAACAGCGGACCCTGGAATTCAGCTTTAAGACGGCTCCGGACGTGGTCAAAATGATCGCCGGCGGAGCTTATGTCCTGGACGTCGATAAGCAGGCCGGCACCTCGGGGCGCGGTTTGACACTCGACCTTGATTTTGGTAAGAATCTGACGGCAGCCGAGCCGGCGGAAAACCCGCGGGAATTCGGCGACACTAAGTTCCGCTACGGCACCGACCTGGATATCGACCGGCGCTTCGAGATCGGCCTGTAGCCAGCCAACCGGATTATGTTCATACCGAAGATCGGCATCGATCTGGGCACGACGACGGTCCTCGTCTACGTGCCGAAGCGGGGGGTCATCATCAATGAGCCCTCGGTCGTCGCCGTTTCCGCCATCGACAAGAAGATCCTGGCCGTCGGCACCGAGGCCAAGGACATGCTCGGCCGCACGCCGGACACCATCGTGGCCTACCGTCCGCTCAAGGACGGCGTCATCGCCAATTACCGCATGACCGAGGCCATGCTGCGTTACTTCATCAACAAGGCGCTGGGCGGCGCCCGGCTTTTCCGTCCCGAAGTGATGGTCGCCGTTCCCGGCGGCATCACCTCGACCGAACGTCGCGCCGTCATCGACGCCACCATCCGCGCCGGCGCCCGCGCCGCCTACGTCATCAAGGAACCCATCGTCGCCGCCATCGGCGCCGATATCCCCATCGGCAGCCCCTCCGGCCACATGATCATCGATATCGGCGGCGGCACCATGGAAGCCGCGGTCATCTCGCTCGGCGGCATCGTCGCGTCGGCCTCGGAGCGCATCGGCGGCAACAAGCTCGACGCCGCCATCCAGGAGTTCATCCGCCGCAAGTACGGCATGGCCATCGGCGAGCGCACCGCCGAGGACGTCAAGATCAACATCGGCTCGGCCGTGTACCTCGACGACAAACTGACCATGGAGATCAAGGGTCGCGACATGGTCACCGGCCTGCCTCGGATCATCACCGTGACCTCCGACGACGTGACCGAGGCCATCCAGCACGAGCTGACCGGCCTGGTCGCCGCCCTCAAGGAGGTACTGAACAACACGCCGCCGGAACTGTCGGCCGACGTCATGGAAAAGGGCATGATCCTGTCCGGCGGCACTTCGCAGCTGCGCAATATGGCCGAACTGTTCGCCCAGGCCACCGGCGTGCCGGCCTACGTTGCCGACGAGCCCTGGACCTGCGTGGTCCGCGGCACGGGCATAGCATTGGAAAATCTGGCTTCGTACAAGCGTTCGATCCTGACCACGAGATAACCCGGCCGTTGTCACCGACAAGACAGACCCGTCCCCGAGGGCGGGTTTTTGATGTCCGCGGGTTGACCTATTCCCATTTTATTGCTAAAAAACAGCAAAATACGCTTCGAGACGGCCCGCCTCCGGCGGGGAGCCGGGGGAGCGGACAAAACAAACATTTATCGCCCGCGCGGAAAAGGTTGAGCGGGCGCCAGACACTCTTTAACAATTAACACAGGCAATATGCGCAAATATCTGATAGCGGCATTCCTGGTCGCCGCCGCCTGCCTGCTGCCCGACGGTTCGCGCCCGGTTCAGGCCGCAGTGCCTGCCACGATCAGCGTCGAGGGGCCGTCCTCTGAGGCTTTGGCCCGGAATTATTCCGGCCAGGTGCTGCTCGACGTCGCCCGGCACGGCGAGGCTTGGTGGGTCGATCCGCGCTCGTTGACGAAGGTCTATCTGGGCCGGCCGGATGAGGCCTTGGAACGCTTGCGCCTCCGGGCCGCCCTGGTCGCTTTCGACGACATCGCCCGCGTGGCCGAGTCCGAGAGCCTGCCCCAGGACGCCGCCTACGCCCAGGCCGTCGCCGGCCACGTGCTGGCCCCGACCGACGTCGTCGGAGCGGCCTGGTACGTGCATCCGGCCTTGAAGGTCAGGTTGCGGCTGGCGACTCCGGATGACGCCTGGCTGGTGATGAAGACCGGCGTGCCGGTGTCGTCCGCGACCCTTGACGCCATCGCCGCCGACGCGGACGCGGCCAAGGAGCCGTCCGGCGAACACGCCGTCAAGCAGATCAAGTCGGCCGACACGCTGGTCCTCGACGACGACAGCGAGATCCGTTTGATCAGCGTCGACGTGCCGTCCAATCCCGAACTGCAGCAGGCGGCCATGGATCGCATCGCCGCCGTTACCGCCGGCAAGACGGTCGTGCTGGAAGCCGATTTCCAGGACAAGGACGAGGCCGGAGCCAAGCTGCGTTTCGCCCGGGTCGGCGATCTCGACCTGAGCTACGACCTGGTCAGGAACGGCCTGGCCTTCCACAACATCATGACGCCCAACCTCAGGCACGCCGAGATGCTCATTGTCGGCGGACTGGACGCCATGTACCAAAAGAGGGGCTTCTGGAAACAGAAATAGGATCTCAAAAACGTCCTTCAGCGATATTCCGCGAGCGAAGCCGGGAGGTCATGAGTTTGTCCGGAGAGAGGCGTCCCTCGAGCGAGCGAAGAGGATCACGTGGCGCCGCGTAAAAGTCAGTGAAGATCAAAGAACGCGGGAGCAATAGCCGGCTCCCGCGTTTTGATTCCAATAAAAACACCCCGTTCTCAGGCGAGAACGGGGTTTTGCGGATGCGATGATCAGCGCCGGGCGTCGTTGATCAGGAGGTCGGCAGCGTGCAGGACGCGCTCGACCGACGGCACGGCCCGGATCCACTCCGGCGGGATGCCGGAGAGGCCGACGTTGGCGCCGACGAGCGCGCCGACGATGCTGGCCGTCGAGTCCGTGTCGCCTCCGGCGTTGACCGCTTCGAGCGTCGCGGCGCGGAAGTCGGCCGGATGGCGCAGGCAGACGCCGACGGAGAAGGGGACGGATTCGAGGGCGAAACAGCCGGTGCCGACGCCGGTCCGGAGGCCGTCGGCGTCGCCGAGCAGGTCCCAGACCTTCTCGAACCGGGCCGAGAGCGGGTCCGCCGCGTCGTTACGGAAGAACTGGAAGCGGTACTCCAGGACGGTCAGCGCGTCGCGGACCAGCGTTCTGGCTTCGGCCGCGATCTCCGCGGCCGGCCGCGATGCCGGCTGCCGGATCATCTGGTCCAGCAGGACGCCGACGACGGCGGCGGCGAACGAGGCGCGCGGGTCGCCGTGGGTCATGAGGCCCAGGGCCATGACCTCGGACAGGAACGGCTCGGGCAGGCCGTCGCGGAGCGAGTGGAAGACGGCCAGCGGCGCGACCTTCATGGCCACGCCGTTGCCGCAGCCCTGCCCCGGCTTGGCCGGCGGCGGGGCCGGCGTCTCCGGGTGGCGCCCGGAACGGTTGTCCGACGGGCTCATCAGGTACTTCCGGATATCCAGCGCGCTTTCCCTGGTCGCCCGGCCCCAGCCGAAGCGGGTGAGAGTGAACTCCGTGACCAGCTCGATGGCCTGGTCGAAGGCGTTGTACTCCCCGCATCGCAGCAGCGAGCGGGCCACGGCCAGGGTCAGCTGGGTGTCGTCGGTGGTCGTGCCGGCTGCCAGGTTGCGGGTGCCGGATATCCTGGTCTGGATCGGATCGATGATGCCTTCGACGCCGCGGCCGTCGGTGGCCGCCATGATCTGTTCCCGGGTCATCGTTTCCACCGGCATGCCCAAGGCGTCGCCGATGGCCACGCCGGCGAGACAGCCGCGGATGCGGTCCTGAAGCAGTGTTCCGTTCATGTTCGCTCCTTTTAGTCGTGTTACGGGTGGAAAGAACTCATCCGGCTGCCCGTTGCGGGACATGGCCAGAATGAATGCGTATGCTACAATAAAACGGCTTGATTGTCAATGCTTTTATGTCGGTAAAAGGCGGAAAAAGACCTGCGGGCGGCGTTTGCCGCCAGCCGGAGCTGGGCATCGACGCCTCGCGCGCCAACGCCAGCCAGCGGACCGGCGTGGAGTGGTATGCTTATCACCTCATCCAGGAGCTGAAGTCCGTGATCCCCGCGTCGACGCGGGTGGTCTTGTATTCCAAGGAAGCCTTGCGCAACGGGCTGGAGGTCCTGCCGCCGAACTGGGAAAGCCGCGTCCTGCGCTGGCCCCCCGGCAGGTTTTGGACGCAGATGCGCCTGTCCTGGGAGATGCTGCGTCGGCCGCCGGACGCCCTGTTCGTCC
>CAYPMU010000064.1:0-6679 GCA_964411975.1 uncultured Gammaproteobacteria bacterium
CCCCCGCGTCGCGCCGTTGACCCGAACCCGGCCGGGGGCCGGTCGCCCGCCCGGAGAAAACGGCCAGCGATATTTTCGCCGGCCGCTGCTTCCGGGGGGATGACCGGCATCGATGGGAGTTCGTTTCACGGCATGCAAATCGAGGACGTCCGCTCCCTCGCAAATCCGCGGACAACTGAACAAGTGCAAACTTGCTCTCGCGGGCGAAGAACGCTTTGGCTAACGCCTTCGCGCCTTCGTTCGCTCCGGTTTACGCCTAAAACGTGAACCCATCCGTCCCGTTGACGCCTGATAGGCGGGAGCCGGGTGTCATTCATCAGGCGGAGTCGGCGCGTGGTCCCTGCGCGCCGGCCGAATATTGCCCAGGGAATTGGGTCGCCGGTTTTTGCCCGTTTCTTACCGGCGGTCTGAAAATCCAAACAGGCTAAATTTGTAGACGTGCCGAGAAGTGCCTCGCCAGACGGGAGTTCAATTCTCCCCATCTCCACCACCGAGCTTAGCTCGGTTCCTGTAAGGAACCAATCGAAGACGGCGAAGCTGTCGCGCTCAGCGCGACTATCCGAAATGATGGCAAAGCTCAGCTTTGCTTCTTCATTATCGAGCCAAGCTCGATGAGCTTCGCCCACCTTGTACCAAAGCGAGGTGAAAGAGTCGCGCCGGGCGCGACCGCGTCCGAGGTAAGCTGGGCACTGAACGCCAGCCGCTGATACGGCTGGTTTTCAGTTTCAGCAAATTTGCCGCAGTAAAATGGATCTGCTATGACGGCGCCATGAATTACGTTTACGTATTGTTCAGCAAGAAGGATCGGCGTCTTTACATCGGTCTGACCGGAAATTTACATAGCCGTTATCTGCAGCATTGTCGCGGTATGGTGACGGCGACCAAGCATCGGCGTCCCCTGCAGTTGATCTATTATGAGGCCTATTTGAATGATAAGGAGGCGGGTCGCCGCGAGCGTTATTTGAAAGGCGGCAACGGCCGTGCTGGTTTGAAAAAGCAACTGGATCTGACTTTATGCCAGATGAAATATCGTCATCTGGATTAGAATATCTATTATTCTCCGACGCCTCTTATTCGGCGCGATAAAATTGACACCTGGCGGTTTTAGGCTAAGCTAGCCCCAGCCCTTTTTAACTGAGGAGGCTCAAATGAACCGATGGTTGTTCGCGGTCACGATCCTGTTCTCCTTTGGCATCGTCGCGGCCGCGCCGCCGCCGGCCAAGCCTGCCCCGAGCAAAGTCGAGGGGAAGCCGGTGGCGGTCGGCGATACCGTGAGTCTCGCCGCCAAGCCTTCGACCGGTCCGGTCATCATCCTGCCCCAGCCGCGCCTGGGCGATCCGGACAAGCCGGATTTCGAAAACGGCTGCCAGCTGCGCGTGCCTTTCGAGGCCAGGGTCCTGGGGCTGCTGCCGGATCCCGTCGCCGAGGCCGTCATCGTCGTCGATTACCATGCGTCGGCCAAGGACCTGAGCTCGTTCTATTGCCGCGACGGCGCCGTCCTGCTGTTCAGCCGGGACGGCTGGGCGACGCTCAAGGCGGCCGAAGCGGCCGTGGCGCAAGAGCGCGCCGCCCAGGATCGGCGCCGCGAAGCGGTCCGGAAGATCCTCCGGCAAAGCGGCCGGGCAGCCGACAGAAAATGACCCTAACCACCCCCGGCTCGGGGAGAAAGGCAGCACAGTCCATGGTTCGTGGTAATGATCAGGAGACCTTCAAGCGGCCGCCGCGGCGCGGCTCGGGTCCGGACATTCCGGATCAAGAGAGCGCCAGTACCCCCCCAAGAGTCCGAACCGGCCGCGGGTCCAGCGGCCGCACCCGGCCGGAGCGGGACGCGCCGCCGTCCCGGCGCGGCTCGGGCTGAAACGGCTCGATCCGCCAAGTCTTTAGAACCGCCGGCAGGGACCGGCGGTTTTCTTTTGCTCCCGACCCTTGAAATCGGCTGCCCAAGGTATTAAACTGAGCTCTCGGCTGTAAGAAACCGGCTTTGAATGCGTCAAATAAGGCAGATACATGTGAATCAAGCTGACCGCTCCGACCTTTCCGTCCCGTTCCTGAAGGCGTACGACGAGCTCGCTGACGCTATTTTCAGGCACTGTTATTACCGGGTTTATGACCGCGAACAGGCCCGGGACCTGTGTCAGGAATGCTTCACCCGCACCTGGGAACAGCTGACCGCGGGCAAGGAGATCCATAACATCAAGGCTTTCCTGTATCGGGTGGCCAACAACCTGGTCATCGACCGCGCGCGCAAGAAGAAGGAAGCGTCCCTGGACGAAGCGCTGGAACAGGGTTTTCAGCCGGCCGGCGCGGAGAAGGCCGAGACCGCGGCCGAGATCGGCCAGGCGCTGCGCGCGGTGGAGCGGCTGGAACCGAAGTATCGCGAAGCCGTCCGGCTGCGGTACATCGACGGCCTGACCCCGGCCGAGATCGCCGAGGTGACCGGCGAATCGGAGAATAACGTGTCGGTCCGCGTGCACCGCGGGCTGGAACAGCTGCGGGAGACTCTGCGGACAAGGACCTGAACATATGACCGACAATTTCGAGGAGATCTTCAAGAAGACCCGGAACGTCCGCCTGTCGTCCGAAGAGAAACGGACCATGCGGCGGTCGCTTTTGGACATGATGGGCGGCCCGGCCGTCGTTCCCGGCCGCGTCGCCGGGCGCGTTTCTCTTTGGGAGCGCTGGCTGGCGCTGCCCCGGTTCGTCAGCCGCCCGGCCCTGGCGTCGTTCTTGGCCGTCGGCCTGCTGCTGACCGGTTCGGGGATCTCTTACGCCGCCGAAGGCTCGTTGCCCGGCGAGGTTCTTTATCCGGTCAAGCTCGGCGTCAATGAAACGGTGCGCGGCCTGTTGTCGGTCTCCCCGCGATCCAAAGCGGTCTGGGCGGCCGAGCGCGTCGAGCGCCGCTTGAACGAGGTCGAAGCCTTGGCCGCCGCTTCCCGGATCGATCCGGCCGAAGCCGGCGGTCTGGAGCGTGTGATCCGGGAGCAGGCCCAGGAGGCCGGCGAACGCCTGGACCGGCTGGCCGAGGACGGGAATGGCGTGACGGCCGTGGTCGTCGGCGCCAAGTTGGAAGAACGTCTGCAGCGGCACCAGGACCGGATGTCCCGGATGTCCAAACACAAGCTGCCCCGGGAGCGCGAGGCGCTGGACGTCCTGGCCGAGACCGTCGGCGTAGAGGTCGAAGACCTGGTCCAGAAGAATGTCAGGAGCGAGGACCGTCTGGCCGAGGCCGAACCGGAACTGGCGTCGCCGGTCGCCGCGGACCGCATGGGCGGCGCCGAGCGGCGGCTGCGCGAGGCCCGGGAGATGCTGGCCGGGCGGGAACAGCCGGCTGAGTCCCGGAAGAACGCGGAACAGGATCTCGGCCAGGCCGCGGAGCTGTTGGACGAGGGGAGGGCGGCCATGCAAAAGGGAGAATTATCCAAGGCTTTTTCCCATTTCCGCGAAGCCCAGCGCCGCGCCCGGGCGGTCCGGGAGGTCCTGGAAAACGACGATGATGGCGCCGTTCGGGACGTCAAGGACGACGGCGGCGATCAGGACGATGAGAACGGCCGCGGTCGCGATGACCGCGACGGTGACGACCCCCGCCGTTGAATCCCGGCCGGATCAGACCGGTTGCCTCATGGGAACCGGTTTTTGTGCTCCACCCGCCTATTACCGGCGGCGTTATGGGTTTTCCGCCTTATTTTAGCGTCACCGGCACCGTTCCGGCGCAGCTTTGACCTCCGGCGGATTAATTGGTATATTTCTGATATCTTATGACTACACATCGCCACAAATGGCTCAACGAATTGACCGTGGTCGGGGTCTTTTTCGTTGTCATCGCCATCGGTTTAGTTTACGCGTTGTTGAACCTCGATCTGGGGCCGGCGTCGTCCGGCGAAAATCCGGACGCGGCGGCGGTCAGGGCGCCGACCGTTGAGGAATACCAGGGCGAGGCCCGGTCGGTCCTGACCCCGTTTTTGGAGCAGGCCGCCGCGGTCGATGCCGACGGTTTAGCCGCCGCCGATGAGGTTTTTCAGGCCCTGATCGACAAGACCCAGGAGCGGTTATTGCGGGTCCGGGTGCCGGCTCAGGCGCGCGAAACGCATTTGTCCTTCGTGCTGCTGCTGGAGCAGTGGCGCCGGGCGCTTCGGGGCACGGCGGCCGATCAGGCTCGGGCCGCGGACATGACCGTCAAATTGACCTCGGCCAATCCCTGGCTGCTGAACCGATAAATCAGATCCAGCCGCCGCGGCCGTCGCCGTCCGGCGCCAAGCAGGCCTATGAGCAGGACCGAACTTGATAATCAGCAAACCCGCCAAGAACTGAAAAAAGAGATCGTCGCCGAGATGAAACATGACGTCCGACGCAAGAAGGTCGTCCGTTGGCTCGGCTGTTTGGGGTTGCTGCTGGCGCTGGTCGCCGTCCCGGTCATTTTCGTGGCGGTCATGCTGGCCAAGACCGGCTTGGTCGAAGTGCCGCTTCTGACCTCCTGGCTTTACCGGCCGAATTATCCCGCGCGCCAGGTCCTGCCGCTCGTCGGTTCGAGCGCTTCCGAGATCCTGCTGGCCCAGGCCACCCGGCCCAAGGTCAATCCCAATTTCGGCACTTTCACCATCAGTTTCACCGAAGCCCAGCTGACGACCATCGCCAAGGAGGGCCTGGCCGCGGCCGGCGATTCCCTGCCTTTGCCCATCAAGTCTTTGCAGATAGCGGTCGATGACGATGTCATCGAGCTGTACGGCATCTCGCCCCGGGACGGACGCGACGTCACCATCACGGCGCGGATCGTGCCGTCCGTGGACGGCGGCGAACTGAAGATCGCCGTGAAGGAACTGAAGATCGGCGCCTTGGACGTGCCGGAGAGCGCCAGTCAGTTGTTGACGCCGCTCCTGGACCGAAGCCTCGGCCAGACCCTGGCCTCCAGCATCGGCCAGGTCGGCCAGCTGGTCGGCATAACTTTCGATAAAGGCGTCGTTCGTTTTGAGATCGTGCCCAAGAAGTCGGCCCCCTGATTATGTTTTTTCTGCGGCGGCGTACACCTCAGATCGCGTCCCTGCTGCTCGGCCTCGGCTTGGTGGCCGCGGCCAAGTTGCCGCTGTTCTGGCTCCAGAGCCGTTTTTTGGTCTGGGGCGCGTCCGCGTTCGTCACCTGCGTGCTGGTGGGCCTGATCGGCGTGCTGGCCTTGCGTTCCGGCGGTCGCCTTCGCGCCCTGCGGCTGGCCGCTCCGGCGATATTGCTGTCCGCGTGCACCTTCCTTTATCTGCTGATCGTCGAGAGTTCGGTGGGCCGTTATTCCATGACTTTCCTGGTCATGTTCCTGGTGGCGCTTTACCTTGAGAACTTGCGCCGGTCGGAGTCCGGCCCCGCCGGTTCCAACGCGTCGCAGCTGGTGCACCTGTGTTTCGTTCTGGACGCCGTTTCCATGTTCTTCCTGCTGGCGTTCATTTTCGGTCTGGCCGCTTTTTATTCCGTGTCCCTGCCGTCCGCCGCCGTCGCCGTCGGCGCGGTCGCGGCTTTCCTGACGCACGAGACGCTTTGGCGCGCCGGGTTCGGGTCGCGCGGCCATGCCGGGCTGGTGATCGCCGCCGCCGCCGTCGGCATCGAGGGTTACGTCGCCCTGTCCCTGCTGCCGACGTCTCATCTGGTGAACGCCGCCGTCGGCGTCATCTTGTTCTCCGCCGGGCTGCACGTGATCAAGGAGGTCATGTCCGGAGCCGGGGAGTTCAAATATTTCCGCAAAGAATTGGTCGGTTCGCTGTCCCTGGCCGTCTTGCTGCTGACCACCGCCCGTTGGTCCTGATACATCTCCCATGACCCCGCTTTTCCGCCATCGTCAGGACGCTCCGCCGCGACGCCAGGTCGTTTCCATGGTCTTCGTCAGCGTCATTTTCGGGTTCAGCGCCGGCGCCGTGGGCATGCTGGTCGCCGCCGCGTATCTGACGCCCCAGCCGCAGATCTTCGGCCTGGGCGCCGCGCCGTATCTGCGCGAGAAGACGGCGGTCCCGGAGCGGGTCCAGGAGCGCGTGACCTCGCCCGTCGAGGACGCGGCCCGGTCCCTGGTCCTGTTCTATCCTTCCAAAACCCTTGATCGCGACCGCCTCGCCGGGCGCGAGGTGTTCCTGCCGGCGGAAGCCGTCGGCGCCGGGATGGTCCTGACCTCCGACGGCTGGCTCATCACCACCTCCGACCTGCTGGCGTCGCGCGGGATCAAGACCGCCGCTGACGCGTCAGCGGTGATCAATTCCCGGCGTTACCAGGTCAGGGAAACCGTCCGCGATCCCTATACCGGCCTGATGTTCGTCAAGGTCGAGGCCAGCAACCTGCCCGTCGTTTCGTTCGGTTCAGAGACGACGCTGGCCCCCGGCGATCCGGTATTCGCCTTCGACGCGGCGCGCGGTCCGCGCCGGTTCGACGTCATCGGCGTCGGCGACCGCCCCCTGTCCGTTCTGGGCGATGCCGTCCGCTCCTCGGAAAAGCTCCATAGGATCCTCCGTCTGGCCGCGGCTGACGCGGTGCTGTCCGGTTCGATGCTCCTGGACCGGGAGGGCGGGGTCGTGGGCATCTTCGTCGGCAACGACGCCGTCGGTTCGACGGCCGTTCCCTTCAGCGCCTTCTCCGGGGTCATCGGCGGCGTCTTGAAGGACAAGTCCGCCGGCCGGCCGTTCCTCGGGGTGAATTACCTGGCCCTGGCCGATAA
>CAYPMU010000065.1:0-249 GCA_964411975.1 uncultured Gammaproteobacteria bacterium
TTGAGGTCACGCGGGCCTGTCTGGCCGCGGCCAAGAAACAGGCCGGGGCGACCAAAGCCTACGTCACCATCACGGAGGACGCGGCGCTGTCCGAGGCCGCCGCCGCCGACGACCGCTTCAAGAAAAAGGAACCGCTGTCGCCCCTCGACGGCATACCTTTGGCCATCAAGGACAACATGCTGCTGGCCGGCGTGTGGTCCACGGCCGGTTCGTGCATTCCGGCGTTAAGAAAAATGTCGGCGCGCCGGA
>CAYPMU010000065.1:259-6623 GCA_964411975.1 uncultured Gammaproteobacteria bacterium
TATGCCGGCACCGTCGTTTCCCGTCTCAAGCGCGCCGGCGCCGTCTTTTTGGGCAAGACCAACATGGATGAGTTCGCCATGGGCTCTTCGACCGAGAATTCCTTCCATGGCCCGACCAGGAATCCGCGCGATCCGTCCAAGATACCGGGCGGCTCTTCCGGCGGTTCGGCCGCGGCCGTGGCCGAAGGCTCCTGCATCGCCGCCCTGGGTTCGGACACCGGCGGGTCGATCCGCCAGCCGGCGGCCATGTGCGGCGTGGTCGGCCTGAAACCGACCTACGGCCGCGTTTCCCGCTACGGTCTCATGGCCATGGCTTCGAGCCTCGACCAGATCGGCCCGTTCGGCCGGACGGTCCAGGACACCGCCCTGATCCTCCGGGCCATTGAAGGCCGCGATCCGCTGGATTCGACCAGCGTCGAACTCACGCCGGAACAACTTTTGCCGGCCTCGGTCACCGGCTCGGTCAAGGGCCTCAGGATCGGCCTGCCCAAAGAGTATTTCGTGTCCGGCATGGAGGCCGGGGTGGAGCGGGCGGTCCGCGCCGCCGCGGACAAGCTGGCCGAGCTCGGGGCGGAGATCCGGGAGGTCAGCCTGCCTCACGCCGAATACGCCCTGGCGGTCTACTACATCCTGATGCCTTCGGAGGTCAGCGCCAACCTGGCGCGCTTCGACGGGATGCGTTACGGCAGCCGCGTCGCCGGCGCGACCCTCGAGGAGACCTACCGCCGCTCCCGCGGCCGGGGCTTCGGGCCGGAGGTCCGCCGCCGCATCATGCTGGGGACCTACACCCTGTCCTCCGGTTATTATGACGCCTACTATCTCAAGTCGCTCAAGGTCCGCCGGCTGATCTCCAATGATTTCGCCCAGGCTTTCAGCCAGGTCGACTGCCTTTTGACGCCGACCTCGCCGGTCACGGCCTGGAACATCGGCGAGAAGGTCGACGACCCCTTGTCCATGTACCTGTCGGATATTTACACGGTCTCGGTGAACGTGGCCGGCCTGCCGGCGATCAGCGTGCCCTGCGGCCTGTCCAACGGCCTGCCGGTCGGCTTGCAGCTGATAGGCCGGCACTTCGACGAGAAGACGCTGCTGCGCCTGGCCGACGGTTACGAGAAGGCGGTCGGCGGGTTTGAGAATCAACTATTAAAGGATTAAGCACGATCATATGCCTAAAAACGTCAGTCGGTCGGCCAAACGCGTCAGCGGCAAGCAGAAGTCCCAGTTATCCGGCAGTTTCCATTTGAAAGCGCGCCGGGAAAAGATCCATCCTAGCCGCGGGCTCGGTCTCGGCGAAGCCGCTTGTCCCGGCTGCGGCGCGGTCTATTTCGACAAACATTGGCACAGCTGTTCCGAACCGTCCTGCCGCCTCAAGTCGGCCGCGCTGCCCAAGCGGGTCTGTCCCGAATGCCGCATGACCGAGCATTCTGCCGGCGGCGCCTACGCCGGCGAGGTCATGATCGAGGGCGTCAGCGATCCGGCCGAACTCAAGGAGATCAAGAACCTGGCCCTGAACGCGGCCAAACGGGCCGCCAAGCGCGACCCCGAGGACCGCGTCGTCAAGGTCATCGACGGCCCGGGCAGCCTGGATATCTATACCAGCGAGAACCAGCTGGCCGTCGCCATCGGCAAGCAGATCCACCAGGCGCGCAAGGGCGGGGAGCTGACCATCACCTGGTCCAAGACCGATAAGCCGGTCCGGGTGCGCTGGCAGGCCGGACAATGACCTATGACCGTGACCGTCGACATTGCGGCAGCTCTTAAAGTGCTGGTCGCGGCGCTGTTCGTCGGCGCCGTGTTGGCCGTGCTGCTGCTGCTGGCCGGCAAGGTCCGGAACTTCATCAACTCGCGCCGTTTCGACCTTTCCAGCCGCGCTTCCATGAAGCGGCGCTGGCACGAGATACTCGAACTGGCGCGTCAGCCCGGCGAGGTCAGCCTGAAGCTGGCGGTGATGGAGGCCGACAAATTGCTGGACCAGGCCCTGAAGACCTTGGCCATGCCCGGCACCACCCTCGGCGAGCGTCTCAAGTTCGCGGCCTACAAGTATCCCCAGCTGCGGCAGGTCTGGTGGGCCCACAAGGTCCGCAATCAGCTGGCGCATGAGGCCAGCTATCACCTGGACCGTAAAATGGGCATCAAGGCCCTGCACGGCTACCGCGACGCGCTGAAGCTGCTCGGCGCGATCTGACCGCACGTTTATGACCGGCCTTTCCCTGAAGGAGACCATCGGCGACATCAAGCGTTTCCGGACCGTGGTGACCGTTCTGTTCGAGGAAGGGTTGTCTTTTTTCGTCGACGATCTCCGCTTGCGGTACCTGGTACCCCTCCGCTCCCGGATGCGTTGCCTGGTGGTCCGCGGCGCCAAAGAGTGCCGCCGCGCCGTGCTGGGCCCCGAGGCGCCGCCGCCGCCGGAGGTCCGTTTTCGGAGGTCCTTCGAACGGCTGGGCGCGACCTTCGTCAAACTCGGCCAGATATTGAGCACGCGTTCGGACCTATTGCCGCCGCAATACGTCGCCGAGTTCGCCAAGCTGCAGGACGAGGTCCCGCCGCTGGCGCCCGGGGTCGCGGTCAGGGCCGTCGAAAAGGAATTCGGCAAGCCGATCGGACAGCTGTTCCGCTCCTTCGAACGCCGGCCGCTGGCGGCCGCGTCGCTGGCCCAGGTCCACCGCGCCGTCCTGGCCGACGGCACGCAGGTCGCCGTGAAGATCATGAGGCCGGGCATCGACGAGACCGTGCGCAACGACATCCACATCCTGGCCTATCTGGCCTCTCTGCTGGAGCAGCACGTCCCGGCCAGCCGCCGTTACCGGCCGCTGCGCATCGTCAAGGAGTTCGCCGACTGGACGCTGCGCGAGCTGGATTTCGAGTTGGAGGCGGCCAATATCGGCCGGTTCGCGGAGAACTTCGCCGGCGACCCCGAGGTGATCATTCCGCGCGTGCACTGGCCGCTGACCTCCAAGGCGGTCCTGACCATGGATTACGTCGCCGGCATCAAGATCAGCGACCGGGCGGCGATGAAACGCGCCCGTATCGACGGGAAACAGGCCGCGCTCCTGGGGCTGCGCTTCGGTTTCAAACAGCTCTTCACCGACGGTTTTTTCCACGGCGACCCGCACCCCGGCAACATGGTGGCCATTCCGCCGGACAAGCCGAAGAAAGGCCAGGACCCGTCCGAGGTCCCGGGGCTGCGCCTGGGCCTGTATGATTTCGGCATCGTCGGCAGCATCTCGGAGCGGATCAGGTTCGAGCTGATCAGCTGCTTCCTCAGCTTCGCCAACAAGGACGTCGAGTCTTATATCAAGCACGTCCTGGAACTGGCCGAATCGGTCGAAGGCGCGGACGTCGGGGCGTTCGCCGTCGCGGCCCGGAACGACCTGACCGGGATCATCTACAAGCCGACCGACAAGAAGCGGGTCGGGGCCTCTTTTTACAACGTCCTGATGAGCGGCGCGCGGCACGGGATCCAGTTCTCCCGCGAACTGCTGCTGGTCGGCAAGACCTTGCTGACCATCGAGAACGTCGGTTTGGGGCTCTATCCCGACATCGACCTGGGTGAGACCATCAAACCGTACCTGAACGAGGTTTTCCGGCAGGAGTTCAACCCCAAGAAGATCGTCCATGACGCCCGGACCACGGCTTTCGACACTTTTTACCTGCTGAAGCATTTGCCGGAGCAGACGCGCCGGCTGATGGAGCGGCTGTCCAGCGGCGAGATCGGCGTCAAGATCGACCTGCAGGAATTGCGCGACCTCAAAGCGGAATTCGACCGGCAGAACGACATCCGGGTCATGGCCGTCATGGCCGCGGCGCTGCTTTTAGCGTCGGCCGCGGCGCTGCGGCTGGACCAGACGGCGGCCGCCTGGGGGCTGGACATCGGGCGCCTCGGATTGGGCGTCTCCTTGATCTTGATCGCCTGGGTGTTCTACCTGGTCAGCCGTCCCCCCAAGCCATGATCCCGTATTTCCAGGCGACTACTTTGCCGCTCGGTCCGCTCCACATCCAGGTGTGGGGTTTGTTCGTCAGTCTGGGCATCCTGGCGGCCGTGGCGGTCGGCTATTACCGGGCCGGGAGATTGGGGCTGGACCGTCAGGCCTATCTCGACATGTCGGTCTGGATGATCATGGCCGCGCTGATCGGCGCGCGCCTGGTGCACGCGGCTGCGTACGATCCCGCGCCTTTCCTGAAGGACCCCTGGGAACTGCTGCGGTTATGGCACGGCGGCATGTCCGTCTACGGCGGTTTTTTCGGCGCCGCCGCGGCCGCCTTCATCTTCATGCGCGTTCGGAAGCTGCCGTTCCCGGCTTACGCCGACGCCTTCGCCTTCGCGCTGCCGCTGGGATTGGCCATCGGCCGGCTGGGCTGTTTTTTCATCCACGACCATCCCGGGGTCCTGTCCGATTCGTTCCTGGCCGTCGATTTTCCCGGCGGCGCCAGGCTGGACCACGGGCTGCTGTTGGCGCTGGTCGACCTGGGCATCTTCATCCTGTTCGCGGCCCTGGAATGGTCGCGCCGCGCCCGGACCCGCCGGCCGTTCCTGGCCGTTTTCATGCTGGTCTACGGATCGGCCCGGTTCGGCCTGGATTTCCTGCGGGCCTGGGACCTGCCCGGAGCCGACGCCCGCTACCTCGGACTGACCCCGGCCCAGTATTTTTCCCTGGCGCTGGCCGCGTTAGGCCTGCGGCTGCTGCTGAAACGCCGGCGGCCGGAACCGCCTGAACCGGCAGCGAATGTCCCATCGCGGTATGAGACCGGAAGCAATCCATAAAGGCCACTGGGAACTGTTCCTGGCTTTCAGCGTCGGTCTGGGGGCCATGGCCGTGGAAATGATCGCCTCGCGTCTTTTAGCGCCTTTTTTCGGCGCCTCTCTTTTCGTCTGGACCAGCCTGATACTGACCATCCTCGTGGCCCTGGCGGTCGGGTACTGGGCCGGCGGCATCCTGTCACAGAAGAGCGTCGACAATGACGTCGTCGGCCTGATGTTCGCCGCCGCCGGCGGCCTGCTGGCCGTCGGCGTCTGGATCGGCGGCGGGTTCTCCGTTTCGCTGATCTCGTTCCTGGCCATCTGGCCCAACGCGGCCCTGGCGCTGTTCCTGGGTTCGCTGGCCGTGGCCGCGGCGATCTTCGCCCTGCCGGTCATGGTCATGGGCGCCTTGGGGCCCATGCTCCTGAAGCGGCTGGCCGCCGTCGGCGGGGACGTCGGCCGGGCCTCCGGCAGCTACCTGTTCTTCTCCACTTTGGGCAGCGCCGTCGGCACCCTGCTGCCGGTCCTGGTTCTGATCCCCAACGTCGGTTCGCGGCGTAGTCTGGAGCTCGTCGCCCTGTTCTTCGCGCTCATCGGTCTTTTGTCGTTGTCCCGGTCCAAAAAATGGCTGGCACTGGCGATGATCCTGCCCATCTTGGCGGTTGACGCCGTCCAGCGTCTGCCGGACGACCCGGCCGTCTATTCGGCCGAGTCGCCCTACCAGCTGATCCGCGTCCTGGAGCGGGACGGCCGGCGCCTGCTGGTCTTTAACGAGGGGTCAGGCGTCCAGTCGGTCTACGAGCCGGGCGCCGACGGCGAGACGGGCATGTATTTCGATCATTTCAGTCTGCTGCCGCTCGCGCGGCCGTTCCGCGACGGCGACCATCGCGTCGCCATCATCGGCCTGGCCGGCGGTTCGGCCGTGCGGCGCTATCCGGCGTTCCTGCCGCCGGGCGCGGCCGTCGATTATACCGGCGTCGAGATCGATCCGGCCGTCATCGTCGCGGCCCGCCAATGGTTCGGTCTGGACGACCTGCCGGTGCGCGTCGTCAACCAGGACGGACGGAATTTCCTCAGAAACGCCGCGGACCGCTTCGACGTCATCATCATCGACGCTTACAGCACCCAGCTTTATATTCCGCCTCACCTCGCGACCGCGGAGTTCTTCGCGCTGGCCGGCGACCGGCTCCGGCCCGGCGGCATCCTGGCCATGAACCTCAACGCCAGCGGCACGGATTCCGCATTGTTCCGGTCGCTGACGGCCGCGGTGGCGGCGCGGTTCCCGTCAGTGGCGGCGATACCGGTGCGGGATTCTTACAACTACATTCTATTGGCCAGCGATGAACCCCTGGATATGGAGCGGCTGGCTGCGGCGGTGCCGGAAGGCAACGATGATCTCCTCAGCGACCTGGCCGCGGCCATCCGGGTCAGGCCGAAGGCGGGCGAAATAGTGCTGACGGATGACTGGGCCCCGGTGGAGTATATGACCGACATGATGATAGCGGCCGAGGCCGTCAGGATGGGCTTGGGGTTGAAAGAATAGGGGATAAGCGTATAATGGTCCTACAATTCAAAGGTCTGTGGAGAGGTCGCATAGTGGTCGAGTGCGCTCGCTTGGAAAGCGAG
>CAYPMU010000066.1:0-6521 GCA_964411975.1 uncultured Gammaproteobacteria bacterium
CGCTGCGGAGACTCCAGCAGCGCCTTGAGCGCATCGCCCACCAGTTCCGGTTCGGCTCTGCCCTGGATGAACTCGCCCACCACCTCTTCCCCGGCCAGGATGTTGACCAACCCGATGTGGTTGATCTTCACCAGCAGGCCGCCCTTGCTGGCCTCGAGGATCTTGGCCGGCACGATGGCGCCGCCGCGGAACAGTTCGTTCATGGTGTCCCAGGCCTTGCGGTGTCCGGCGAAGCGGAAGGACAGTTCGACCTCGCCGCTCTCATTCTCCAGTTCGACTACCGTGGCTTCGACCTCGTCGCCGACATGCAGCTCGGTGAAATCACGCGAGGGGTCGGTCAGTTCGCGGCCGCGCACCAGGCCGGTGCGGTAGCCTTCGATGTCGATACGGACCTCGTTCTTGGCGATGGAAATAACCTTGCCTTTGACCACGTCGCCCACTTTGGGGATGTTGAGGAAGGTCTTGTCGGACAGCAGCGCTTCCATGGCGCCGGACGGTTTCTTGTCCGCTATGTCTTTAGTGCTCATATGGTGAATTAAGAAATTAGCGATAACCCCGCGCGCCCGATCAGGCCGCAAAGTCCCCGCCGCAGCGGGGAAAATTAAGATAGTGGGAGTATAAAGTAAGGCTGTTTTTTTGGCAAGGGTGGCGGCGGGGACGGCTAAGCCAGAAAGCAATAAAGCCGAAAGATCATGAAGTCCGACCTCATATCTTCACAATTTATGACTTCACATCTTCCTGCGGGCTGGGATTTTCGCGGGCTTTTTGGTACGATATGCCGGTAGAATCACCCTTATCACCAGTATGAGCGCCGCCGAAAAAACCCGCCATCCCCACGCCTACACCCTGGACCTGCTCGGCCTGGCCATCGACCGCCTGCCGCCGACTTTTTCCGCCGACAGGAAAAGGCATTACGCCGAGCGGCTGCGGTTCTTCCGCGGGCACCCGGAGGCCGGTTTCGCCGACATCCAGGAGACCATCGCCGAGTTGGGCCGGGAATCCTGGCCGCAGCGCCGGGCTTACGAGGACATGTACACCGCTTACGGCCGTTCTTCGGAAGAGTCTTTCCTGCTGCAGAACCTGGATCAGGGCATCCGCGAGAAGTACGAACGTTTCCTCCACGAGGGCGGCAAGCTCAATCATATCCAAAGCGCCTCCGAGGCGTCGGACATCTGGCAGACGTCGCCGTTCGAAAGGTATTTCACGCCGGAAGAGAAGTTCGCCCTGGAACAGGCGCTGTCGGCCTCGCGGCTGGCGGCGGCCGAGGAGATCAACGGGCTGGTCACGGGCAAGAAAAAAGACGAGTACCAGAAACTGACGGCCGCTTACGCCGAGCAGCAGGAGAACATCCAGTCCAAATTGGACGATCTGCAGCAGATGGCCGGCGTCAGCGACAAATGGCGGCCGCTGATCCTGGACCGGGTGCGCACGCTGGCCGAAGGCTGGTCGGTGGTCGAACGCGGCATCAACGAACGGCTGCTCGACCGGGAGCTGGAGTATTGGCGGGGCACCCTGGAGTCTTTCCTGCACGCCTGACGGGAGCGGGGAGGGCGCGGGGACGCGAAGTCCTGCGCATCCGTTCAACCCGTCTCTTTCCGACCATCCGACCGCGCCGTTCTGACACTTCCAATTTCAGGCGCGCCGTGATAATCTTTCGTCGGAGATAACGTTGAATCAAACGGCAAGCGGCAAGAGTTTATGATCATAACCTGGCACGGTCTTTCCTGTTTCAAGATCCAGGAGCAGACGCGCGATCACGAGGTCGCTGTTTTGACGGACCCGTTCGCCCCCGAGGACGGCAAGAAGCTGCCGCGCAACCTGACCGCCGACATCGTCACGGTCAGCCATGACCATCCCCGCCATAATGAAGTGAGCGCCGTCGCCGGCCAGCCTTTCGTCATCGCCGCGCCGGGAGAGTACGAGGTCAAGGAGGCTTTCGTGACCGGCGTGCCCACCTTCCACGACCTGGTCGAGGGCAAGGAAAAGGGCCGGAACACGATGTATTTCATCAATATCGGCGGCCTGCATCTCCTGCATCTGGGCGATCTCAAGCACCCTCTGGACGAGAAGCATTTCGAGGACCTGCACGACATCGACGTCCTGTTCCTGCCGGTCGGCGGCGGCGGCGTCCTCAACGCCAAGCAGGCGCTGGACCTGGCCGGGCAGCTCGAACCCCGCGTCATCATCCCCATGCACTACAAGACCTCGGGTTTCTGTTCCAAATGCGATCCGGTCGAACCTTTCCTCAAAGCCATCGGTTCGGGCAAGATCGAGGCCTTGCCCAAACTGAAGATCAGCGACAAGGAATTGCCGCAGGAGGAGATGAGAGTCATTTTATTGGCACCGCAATGACCAAGAAACATCGCGTACGATCGGAGGCTCCGGCCGTCGAGGAGGCGGTCGAGCAGACCCAGGACCGGCCCGTAGCCGCGTCCGGCTACGGCCGGAAGCATCTGGCTTTGTGGCTGGCGGTCGGCGGCACGATGGCCGTCATCATCGCCATGTGGCTCATGCTGCTGCCGATGCAGCTCAACGACACCCGCCTCCCCAATGCCGGCGACCTGTCGCGCTGGAGCGTCGTCAGATCCGCCAAAGACCAGACCCGCTCTTTCGAGGATAACCTGCGCGCTATTCGCCAGAAGCTGAACGAGCTGACCCAGTCGTCCCAGCAGATCCAGCCGTCCCCGGTCAATGTCGATATTCAGCAGCTCCGGCAGAAGCTGGAGGCCGCTTCCTTAAGAAACGAACAGCCCGCGACCAATGAAGCCAAAAAATAGCAAGCAGCCGCCGCTTCCGATGCAATCGGCGGGAAAACTCGTCCCATGCTCCATAACCGAAGAGGTGCAGGAGTCGTTTTTGGATTACGCGATGTCGGTCATCATCGACCGCGCCCTGCCTGACGCCCGCGACGGCCTCAAGCCGGTCCACCGCCGCATCCTGTACGCCATGTGGAGCGTCGGCCTGAAGTCCGGCGCCAAGTTCCGGAAGTCGGCGACCGTCGTCGGCGAAGTGCTGGGCAAGTACCATCCGCACGGCGACCTCGCCGTTTACGAGTCCATGGTGCGCATGGCCCAGGATTTTTCCCTGCGCTACCCGCTGGTCTGGGGCCAGGGCAACTTCGGTTCGCTCGACGGCGATTCGGCCGCCGCCATGCGCTACACCGAGTGCAAACTGAAGCCCGTGGCCGAAGAGATGCTGGCCGACATCGAGAAAGAGACGGTCGAGTTCCAGCCCAATTACGACGGTTCGCACAAGGAGCCGCGAGTGCTGCCGGCCAAGCTGCCTAATCTGCTGCTGAACGGCACCGTCGGCATCGCCGTCGGCATGGCCACGAATATCCCGCCGCATAACCTGAGCGAACTCTGCGACGCCATCGCCCTGCTCATCGACAAGCCCGATTCCAGCGTTCCCGACCTGATGGAGCACGTCAAAGGCCCGGATTTCCCGACCGGCGGCATCATCTATAACCAGAAGGACATCGCCGCGGCCTACGCCACGGGCAAGGGCGGCATCGTCATGCGGGCCAAGACCGACATCATCGAGGAGAAGTCCGGCCACTTCAAGATCATCGTCCACGAGATACCGTACCAGGTGAACAAAGCCACGCTGCTGGAGAAGATCGCCGAGCTGGTCACCGACAAGAAGATCGACGGCATCAAGGACCTGCGCGACGAGTCGTCCAAGGCCGGCGTGCGCATCGTCATCGAATTGAAGAAGGACGCCTATCCCAAGAAGGTGCTGAACCGGCTGTTCCTGCTGACCCAGCTGCAGGAGACCTTCCACGTCAACATGCTGGCCCTGGTCGACGGCCTCCAGCCGCGCATTCTCAATCTCAAGACGGCCCTGGAATATTACGTCGACCACCGCCGCGTCACCGTCCGCAAGCGGACCGAATACGACCTGAGGCGGGCCGAAGAGCGCGCCCATATCCTCAAGGGCCTGAAGATCGCCCTGGACCACCTCGACGCCGTCATCAAGACCATCCGCGCGTCATACGACAAGGACGCGGCCAAGGCCAACCTGATCAAGAAGTTCAAGTTGTCCGACGCCCAGGCCACGGCCATCCTCGAAATGCGCCTGCAGCAGCTGGCCAACCTCGAGCGCAAGAAGGTCGAGGACGAACTCAAGGAAAAACTGGAGCTGATCAAGGACCTGGAGAGCATCCTGCGTTCGCCGAAGAAGATCATGGACATCGTGAAGAAAGAGACCCTCGCCCTCAAGGAGAAGTTCGGCGACGAGCGCCGCACCCAGATCGTCGTCCACGGCGTCAAGGATTTCGCCGCCGAGGACCTCATCCCCAACGAGCCGACGGTGGTGCTGATCACCGCCGACGGCTACATCAAGCGCCTGCCGCCGGACACTTTCCGCACCCAGAGCCGCGGCGGCAAGGGCGTCGTCGGCGTCCAGACCAAGGAGGAGGACGTGGTCGAACACCTGTTCACCACCACCACCCACGCCGACCTCTACTTCTTCACCTCCCGCGGCCGCGCCTTCGAATTGAAGGCTTATGACGTGCCGCAGGCTTCCCGCACCTCCAAAGGCCAGGCCCTGGTCAATTTCCTGCAGCTGGCGCCGAACGAGAAGGTCTCGGCCGTCCTTTCCGGCGAGGATATCAGCGATTACAAGTATCTGATGATGGTGACGCGCGCCGGCAACGTCAAAAAGACCGACATCAAGGACTTCGGCAACGTGCGCCGCAACGGTCTGATGGCCATCAAGCTCCACAACGAGGATTTCCTGGAGTGGGTCAAGCCGACCACCGGCGCCGACGAGGTCGTCCTGGTCACGAGCGGCGGCCAGTCCATCCGGTTCAAGGAAAAGGACGTCCGGCCCATGGGCCGCGCGGCCGCCGGCGTGCGCGGCGTCCGCCTGAAGAGCCGCGACACCGTCGTCGGCATGGATGTCATCAGTCCCGAGGCCGCCAAGACCAGCAAGTTCGACCTGCTGGTGGTCATGGACAACGGTTTCGGCAAGCGCAGCGACGTCAACAACTACAAGATCCAGGGCCGCGGCGGTTCCGGCATCAAGACGGCCAAGGTCACGGACAAGACCGGCAAGATCGTCATGGCTTTCGTCATCAACACCAAGGAGGAGCGCGACCTGCTGGTCGTCTCCGACAAGGGTCAGATCATCCGCCTGCCGGTGGCTTCGATACCGGTGCTCGGCCGCGACACCCAGGGCGTGCGCATCATGAGGTTCAAGGCCGAAAAGGACGGCGTGGCCTCGGTCACCCTGGTCTGACGGCGCCGCTTCCCCGTCGGCGGAAGCGTCGTCCGGATTAATTATCAAGAATGTTCATCATGAAAAAGATCCTGAACGCCATCGGCCGTTTTTTCCGGACCATGGTGCGCAGTTGTTACGACATGGAGCTGTACCGCCAGATCCGGACGGCTCCCTGGACGAAGGCTTTTTACTATTTCATCCTGTTCAGCCTGTTCATCGTGGTTACGACGCTGTTCGACGTGGCGCCGTCCGCCTGGAGCGGCCTGAAGCAGGCGCGGCAATACGTCGTCGACCAGGTGCCGGCCGGAGCCTCGGTCGCCATCAAGGCCGGACAGATGGAGACCAATCTGCCGTCGCCGACCTATCTGGGCAATGATCAGCTGGCCTTCGTCATCGACGCCTCCGTGTCCGGACTGGCCGCTCAGCCGGACATTGAGAGCGGTTCGGGTTTCGTCCTCGGCCGCGACGTGCTGGTCGTGCAGGAGTCGGCCGCCGAGCGGCGCATCATCGCCCTCTCCGAACTGCCCGATCTTACGGTCACCAAGGAAGCGGCTCTGTCCTGGTTCGACCGTTACGGCCGCTGGGTGGTCGCCGCCGCCGCGCTCTTCTTCGGACTGGCCTATCTGCTGGCCTCGCTTTCCGGCGGCGTGATGTTCGTGCTGCTGGCCTCGCTCATCGCCGCGCTGTTCGGCGCGCTGTGGCGGGTCCGGTTGCGGTTCGGGCAATGGGTGGCGATCGGTTTCCACGCCGTGACCCTGCCGACGCTGGCCAATGCCCTGTTCGGCGCCTTCGGCCTGGACGTGCCGCTGGTCTTCACCTTCCTGTATTTCATGGTCGTCGTCGCGGTCATCGCCGACGAACGCGCCGCGCCGACCTCGGCCGTCCTGGCGGCGCCGGACGTCGCCGCATCCGCCGCCCCGCCCCGGTCGCCGCCCGGAGAGCCCGTCGCCGCGCCGTCCGTCCCCGGACCGGCCAAACCCAAGCCGGCGGCCCGGAAGCCGGCCAAGCCGCGCGTCAGGAAAAAAAACCCGCCGCCGTCGGCCGACGGCCCGGCGCAACCGCCGGTTTGATCACGATCGTCCCAGTCCGCCCCGCCCGACCCGCGGGGCTTGTTTTATCGGCGCGTTTGGATTAATCTCCTGCCATGACGGCGGCGATTAGCGGCTTCCGTCAGCGTCCTTTGCCAACAGACGTCAGCCGAGAGGGGCGGGAGAAGCCGGGCGGCGCCAGGCGCGCCGTCGGTCATCCCTTTCCGTTCTCAGACCAAGGAGGCGCATCGTGTTTTTGCGCAAGAACAA